>CBIHQL010000099.1:0-10511 GCA_966211855.1 uncultured bacterium | reverse complement strand
GGCCAGTATTTGTCGCCGCGAGTTTTGGTGGTGCGCAGTCCATTTCAAAGACTGCCAAAATCGGGTGGGCCATCTACAGCCTGTTACTTTGGATTTGAGAAATTAAGTAAGGCACAAGATTTTGCCAAATACTTAGCGGGTCTAGGTTATAACTTTCAACTACGGCGGGGTCGCATGTTGGCTCAGTTTGCTTACGAAGTGGCTTTGGCTGAGCATATTGACTTAGCAAGAGTGCTAGCCTACTGGGATCGAATGGATGCCAAAACCGGGGGCAAGCCACGCAACTTGGGTCGCAAGAGCGATCGCACCCTACCCACAATATCCGCTGCTCTAGCTGCTTAGTTAGGGTCTTGCGAAGGGTTATTTAAGGTTGAAATCGTTGTGGCTATCCACTACAATAGAGTATAGTGATTCAAGTTTTTCCGCCATGACTAAGCACTACATTCTCAGCGTGGATCCGACTGCACGATACGAGTGGGATCGCTGCACCCTCCGCGACCCCATTACAGCCGATCGCCCCGACTTAGCGGCACTGATTGCCGAGGCTGTAGACCGAGTCGCAGGTGATTATCTTGTTGCTGTCAATATTGAAGTGCAGATTTTAGAGCAAGCCGCGCCTACTGCTCCTGCAAAGCGATTGCCAGCAAGTGAAGCAGAGCCATCGACTCGACCTCAACGAGTGCAGTTAGGAGAGTTAGCTGCCTAAGTTGAAATTTGCAGAGGTGGTTTCTCAGGTTGGGTGTTGATTTTTCCCAGCCTGTCAAACCTTTTTCAATTCACTTCACGCCTTTGCTCTTTGAGAGACATAGAAATGATGAAATTAAACCTGAGCCAGTATCCCGCCGCGATCGCTCAAGCTGCTCAAGCCGTTAACGAGCTAGAACATCAAATTGGCGAAGCTCGTCAGCACCTAGCCCGTCTAGAAGGCAACGCAGATATGGTGGTGGCGTTTGAGGCCAACCTGAAAAACGACAACCAGCGCAAAGCTCGTCGATTTGAAGTGCTACAAGCCAATTTAGAATATCAGCACGCGATGGATACCTTGTTGCGGCTGACAACCGAAAAATCAAATGCACTCGCTCATTTAGAGCATTTGCGAAATGAATTTAGTGTGGCGAAACTAGAAGCGCGTCTCGCGATCGCCCAGCAACTCACGGGGCTAGAAACGCGAGAATTCGTCGGTCTATAGTCACCTGTCTAATTTGTAAAAATTGTGGTGGCAGTAGGGCAAGCCGTCCTGCTGCTTTTTTCTTGGCGACTGCCTTTAAGAATCAGAGCAATCTTTATAGAAACAAAAAAGTGGCCCCCGCCGCGAGGTGAAGGTCACTTAGTGATTCAAGTTCTTAATTTAAGCCTAGTGGATGAGGGGAGGTTTATGCAAGAAAATATCGTGGAATTAATTCGCGACTTGATGAAAACTCAGCGAATGAGTATTCGCAAAATTTCAGCGCGGATTGCTAAAGAGCAGGGTGGTAGCGCCATGGGCTATACCCAGCAAATTAATCGAATTCTCAACGATCCTGACTACGATCCCAATTTTTCTACAGTTCAAAAAGTACTGGCAGCGCTCAATTGTTCGTTTTGGCAAGCGACCGTTTCTAATCCTCATTCCGATTTCCAAGGGTTAGAAGAACGCATAGATCACCTTGATAGTGATTTGAAAGAGATTAAAACCGCTGTTCAACAATTGCAGCGATCGCTGAACGATTTGGTAGAGAATTTGTCAGACCCATCTAAGCGATTGCAACTGCACCCAGATATTGCTAACGGTTTACAAAATGACCATCAAACTGAGGCAATTCCAAAAGAAGTCCCAGGATCAATGTCGAAGGGCTAAAACCCGCGCTACACTCGGCACACCGGACTATTTAGCAAGCCTATGGATACTATTCTGACCCCCACAGACATTGCTCAATTTCGTGAACAGCTCACAGATTACCCCCAGGCTTTGGCTGCTCTAGAGGTGATTGAAGACTGCGAAGGTGATTTGGAAGATGCCGCGATCGCCTTGGCAATTCATGTCGGGCAAGAGCCAAACACTTCAGAGGGGTGGTTGGAGTCGATGGCAAAGCGGTGGCGACCTTTGCTATGCCAGACAGATCTACGAGCAGAGTTGGGGGGTCAGCGAGTCGCAGCAGCCATTCAACAACTGGTGACGACCAAAGCCCTGCCCTGGGAACTGGCGACTGCTGTGGGTCTCTATGTTGTCAAAACGGGTGCGGAAGATTTTTGTAAACCGCTAGATGAGAAGTTGTGAGCTAAGAGCTAGGTGGAGCCGGAAATTGCCGCGATCGCACCTCGTCACCATAGGCTTGCACGGCTTGTGTAATCGTGTCGCGTAGGTTGGCATACACTTTGGCAAACGGGGGTTGCCAACTCGACAAGCCCAAGAAATCGGCAGTCACCAATACTTGACCATCACAATCAGGCCCAGCCCCAATTCCAATAGTGGGAATGCTGATCTGTTGGGTAATTTTGCGGGCGAGGTCAGCAGGAATATGCTCCAGAACGATGGCAAAGGCTCCAGCTTGTTCGAGGGCGATCGCTTCTGCCAAAATGCGATCGCTGGCTTCGGCAGATTGACCTTGCTGGCGATACCCTAACTGATGCACCGATTGGGGAGTCAGACCCACATGCCCCATGACAGGAATACCGATTTGAACGAGGTGCGCGACAGTATCAGCGATCGCAGGGTAGCCTCCTTCTAACTTCACCGCCTGAGCCCCTGTTTCTTTCAAGACCCGCCCTGCCGAGTGAATCGCTTGCTGCACACTTTCTTGATAGCTCAAGAATGGTAAATCGACGACCAGCAAAGCTTTTTGGACAACTCGCCGTACTGCTTTGGCATGGTGCAGCATTTCGTCGAGGGTGATGGGTAGGGTGGTGTCATAACCCAGGGCCACCATCGCTAGAGAGTCTCCGACTAAAATCAAGTCTACCCCCGCCTGATCTAAGATGTGAGCAAAGGCCGCATCCCAAGCCGTCAGTGCTACGATCGGGCGACCTTGCTGTTTCCACTGGCTCAGTTGGGGGATTTTGACAGACATAATCGGGTTGGTTCAGCGATGGTTTGAAGATAGCGTGAGGTCAGTCAATGCCTTTGTACATTAGTCGTCGAGGTCTTTCAGGGCAGATTCAGCTTTCTTTTCGCCCTCATCGTTACCTTGTTGCTTAAACAATTCACGGGCTTGCTTAAAGGCTTCGATCGCTTCCTTGTTACGCTCTCGACCTCGTAGAGCGATACCTAAGTTGTAGTAGGTGCGAGGGTCATTAGGTGTTGTTTCCAGCACTTCTCGATACGAGACAATAGCTAATAAGAAGTTTTGCTGCTCTAGGTATAGATCACCCATCGCCACATGAGCCTCTGCCAAATTGGGTTTAATGCCAACCGCCCGTTGATAAGCACGCAACGCTCCATCTCGATCGCCTTGCTTTTGTAGAATCTGCCCAATTTGCAGTTGAATATCAGCGTTACGAGGTTCAAGCTGGGCTGCGCGTTCTAATGCAGCAATTCCGGCATTTGTGTTGCCTTGATTTAGGTAGGCGATCGCTAAGTTAACTTGAGTGCCAGCTCGGTTGGGGGCAAATTGAGCGGCTTTTTGTAAGCTAGCGATCGCATCGTTATAGCGCTTTTGTTGCAGAAATAACGACCCCATCGCTTCATGAGCTTTGGCATTTTGAGGGTTCAGCCCAATCACTTGGCGATAAGCTGCGATCGCGCCGTTGTTGTCTCCCTGCCGCGACAGCACAATCCCTAACCCTAAGTAAGCCTCAATATTTTTGTTGTCGAGTTGGGTCGCGCGTTGATAGGCAGCGGCTGCACCTGCATTGTCTCCCAAATTTGCCAAGCTATAGCCTAGAGCGTACTGAAAATCGGCATTTTTGGGATCGAGCGTCACAGCTTGACGGTAAGCATCGGCAGCGGCTTGAAATGCACCTTGACGAGCTTGCAAATAGCCAATCCCCGAAAAAATCTTGGCGTTTTTGTTGTCTAGAGAAGCGGCTTGTTGATAGAGCGCCAATGCCCCAGTGAAGTTGCCCGAATCAACTAACTTCCGGCCTTCCTTTAAGAGTCTGCTGAGTTCTTGATTATTGTTTTGGGCGATCAAGTAACCAGAGCTAGGGCGGTTGACAGCGGTGGCTCTCACCAAGTTTTTGTCAGCAGCCTGAGCGATCGCGGGTGTGAGTGCGTAGCCAACGAGCCAAAGAGTGCTGATTGTCAAAAGGGTCTGTCTTTGCACGGCCAACCTTCCTAACGACATTTGCAATTGATAGGGAGCTACAACAGGTTTTCAGGGATATGAGCGATTTCCCTGACAATTCTAGAAAAACTTGTCCTGCTGAGTTTTTGATAAAACGGAGTCTGAGGTCTGATAGATGTTGATTGATTTGTTCAGCCATCTGCCGATCAAATCTCGGCTACCAGACAGTAGATGCCATAGTTTTAAGTATTGTTGCGTGAGGACAACCGAATGATCTTATCAACAACTGATGTCATTCAAGGGGCTACAGTCGAATCTTATTTGGGAATTGTCACGGCTGAGGTTGTTTACGGCAGCAATGCTTTGCGTGACTTCTTTGCAGGCATTCGTGACATAATTGGGGGCCGCACTGCTAGTTACGAGCGGGTGTTTGAGCAAGGGCACCGAGATGCATTAGCTGAGCTAGAAAAGCGGGCACAAAAGCTTGGAGCCAATGCTGTAATTGGGATTGAAGTAGATACTGGCACAATTAGCTTAGATCAGTCGGGTGTGTTGTTGTTGATCACAGCCACCGGGACAGCAATTCGCGTGAAATAAGAGTGTTGCGATCGCGACTCTGGAGTAGATTCAATTGCAACAAATTCGATTTTTAGCAAGCTACGTACTGAAGTTGCAGAATTAAGTGCTGTAGGGTGCGATCGCAGCTCAACAGAAATATAGAAATTAAGAATCAATCGCAGTACTTGGATCAGCTTTGTGAACAAGTATGAATTTGAGCTGTGAACAACCTATGATGCCGCTAAAAGTGCATAGATTCGGTGGCTCAAAATCTCCATCTTGAGATAGAGATAATTATTGCAAAAAACAGTAGCTTATTTAGGTCTAGATTCCAATGAAACTAGGCTTCAGGCTAGTCAAAAGTAATAGAAAAAGGTAATTTTGGTCTTTTTGTAAGTATCTTGAGGTCTAGATCATCTGATTTAATCTTGCTCAAAAATTGAAAAATCAAGTAATTCAATCATTGGATTCTTGATCCCAAACTAAGCTTAGTGAATGAAATGAATTTGTGTATAAATCCAAGCTAAATCCCCTACTTCCGTCGGTAGATGTGATTTTGATGATCTCTGCCATAAAGTAATGCTCAAATGTTCAGTTGATATTGCTAGAACTAAATCCTTTAGATCAACTCTATGGCGGGAGGGCATGAGATAGGTTATGGCATACACAAATAGACCAGCAGACAATGTTGTTGAAAGAACTACTTATAACCCAGCGGTAGTTGACTACCACGATCGAGTTCGTTGGGGGCCAATCTTGGCTGGTTTGTTAACCTCACTAGCGAGCCAACTGGTTTTGAGCGCTTTAGGTGCTGCGATCGGCCTGTCGAGCTTGTCTGGGTCGGGCGCACCTCGCTCAGATGCGGGAGACGTTGGTACGGCTGTCGGCATTTGGAGCATCATCAGTTTATTCATCTCCCTGTTTATTGGTGGCTGGATCACCGCTCGCACCTGTGGCCCCATGAACCGCAGCACCGCGTTGTTAAATGGTGCAATTCTCTGGGCAACTACCTTAGCGATCGGGTCTTGGTTGTTGGCGAGTGGCGTCAGCGGTACTTTCGGCTTGTTAGTCAATAGTGCAGCTAACGTAGCGGGTGGTGCAGTTCAGCCTGGTGGGGTAGATATTCCCAGTCCAGCCGCAATTCCTAGCCCTGATGTAACAGCCCAAGAAGCTCGTAACTTGGCTGGAAACGCTGCTAAAGCAGGTTGGTCTTTCACGTTTGGTTCTTTGCTGGGCTTGATTGCCGCGATGATTGGAGCTTCAATTGGAGCCCGCTCTCCTCGCACTAACAGTCATCACGCTAATCCGTAGTGCCAAAGCCTCAGGTTTGCGTTAACCGTTGAATGAATCTACCCAATAGCACTGCTCAGTATGAAGGGCAGTGTTTTTTGTGGCTATTGTTCTACCTTGTCGAAAGAATTGCGATCGCGCACCCGAAGTAGCGTAGGTTAGGATCAGCAAGCTTTAATATCGAGTTTGATGACGTTTTCCTGGTGGCAGTTGCCCATTTCATCTATGACGAGTGCGCGTAAAGTTCTAATCGGCAAGGTTCACCAATCCTTTGTGTCTTTCCGAAAGCATCAGGGTGCTTGGGTACAAAAGCTGGGTGCCGCTTTCTTAGCTTTCGTGGTGGCAGTCTGTTGTCTGTGGGCGATCGCCCCTACATCTGCTTGGGCCGGGGTGAATGACGATCGGTTTGATGGCAATATTTTTGCACTATACGCTGGCAATGGTTCGTTAGTGCCGCCGCGTGTCACCCTAGCTGAGTCAATGCAACGTCAAAAACCTTCCCTGCTGGTGTTTTATCTCGATGACAGCAGCGATTGTAAGCAATATTCTCCAATTATTTCGCAGCTACAGGCATTCTATGGTCACGCGGCGGACTTTATGCCGATTAACGTTGATGCCATTCCTGGCAAAGCCAAGTATGACCGGACTGAACCAGGTTATTACTACGCAGGTGTCGTGCCCCAAACGGTTTTGATCAACCAGTCAGGCAAGGTAGTGCTAGACGCAAAAGGCAAGACCACTTTTGAAGCTGTAGACGATGTTTTCCGCGAAGTATTTGATCTATTACCCCGCTCTGAGTCTGTAGAGTTGCGCCGTCGCTTGGTCAACGAATTTAATACCGAGTTGACAGACAAACCGGCTGGTAAGTAGACCCATTCGCCCCTAATCTGGCTCCCCTTCCCTATTAGGGAAGGGGCTGGGGGTTAGGTTCTTGTTAAGCTTCTGGTTGCAGCTGGCAGAGCAATAAACCGAACCATTGTTTAGGGTCAGTCCAAGCTTGAATGGGGACTAGATCTTTACTGAGCAAGTCGGTTTGCAGAGTTTGTAAGTTAAATTTGCGAGAAATTTCAGTGTGAATGGTTTCACTGGGGGTAAATTCAACGGTGAGATCCAACGCTTTGAGGTGAGCGGTTTGCGATCGCAAGCTTCTCAAGTGCATTTCAATTTGATGCAGTGTGTCGTTATAAAAGGCGACATGCTCAAATTGGGTCAGGTCAAAATCACCTTGAAACCGCCAGTTCAAGTGACGCAGCATATTGAGGTTGAACTGAGCAGTAACCCCAGCGCGATCGTTGTAAGCCGCTTCTAAAATTTCTTTGGGCTTTTGCAAGTCAAACCCTAATAAGAAATATTCGCCCGGTCGTAGCGCATCAATCACCTGCCGGAAGAAGACTTCGCATTCTGCTGGGGTAAGGTTGCCGAGCGTGCTGCCCAGGAAGCAGACCATCCGGGTTGGGAACTGGGTCGGTTCGAGTTTAGCGAGGGCGAGTTCGTAAGTGCTGACTAGCCCGTGGACTTCGAGAGTTGGGTAGTCTACCAGCAAATCGCGGGCACTACTTTCGAGAATCCCGGCACTGACATCAATCGGCACATACCGCATTGGGTGGTTGAGGTTGGCGTAGGCATCCAGCAAAATGCGGGTTTTGGTTGCGCTACCACTGCCCAGTTCAACCAATTCACAAGCGCCTGTGATCTCAGCGATCGCGTTGGCATACTGCTGCAAAATAGCGGTTTCGGTGCGAGTTGGGTAGTATTCGGGTTGGTCACAAATTTGCTCAAATAGCTCAGAGCCGCGATCGTCGTAGAAGTAGTGGGGAGGGAGCGTTTTTTGAGGTTGGCTCAGTCCGCGGATGACATCCTCACCGGAAATCAACTCAGTCGCTAGAGGGTTATCCTCGCCAATCAAATCTTCGAGTTCTAACCGCTCGGCAACAGGACGGGCGGCTAACTGACTCTGCGCTGGAGCCGCAAAATTGCTGCCCACTGCTTCAAATATCGACATTTGACCTCCAGGGAAATAAACAACGAGGATTTCTGAGCAGGGAGACAAAACCGGGGATGATGAGCAGGATGCAATAGGTCAAAGTGGAGAGTAGAATCAGCGATCGCCTACTTCCTACTGCCAGCGAGTATGCACGATCCTTGACTAGGAAAGCACATCAAGAGGCTGCGTAAAATCGAACTTGAGCGAGATTTGTCTAGGCAATTCCTCTGTATTGTCGCATTAAGGCTCTATCTCTCGTACACAGCGGAAACCTGCGAAAATTTGGCGAGTCCCAGGGTCATACCAGTTGCGAAACGCGCTTCGCAGTGCCCACGGTCGAGTCACCCAACTGCCGCCGCGCATCACGCGATGTTTGCCATCAAAATAAACCTGCGAATAACCGCGATACGGGTAAAACTCAAAACCGGGATAACCGTCAAACCAAGTCGCTGTCCACTCCCAAACGTTACCGAGCATGTCTTCACATCCATAAAAGCTGCGGCCTGCGGGATAAGCACCGACGGGGGTGGTGTGAGCGATCGCGCCATCATGGTTGCAATGGTCGGTATTGGGCCAAATGTCACCCCAGGGATACAGTTGTCGTTGTTGAGTTTCAGGATTCCAACTGGCAGCTTTTTCCCATTCTGCTTCGGTGGGTAAGCGTTTACCAACAAAGCAAGCATAGGCTTCGGCTTCGTAATAGCTCACACCATAGACCGGATGTTGAGCGAGGTTTGGGTTGCCTGACCAATACAGAGGTTGGGTGATCTGATGGGTTTGCCGCCATTGCCAGCCTGCTTTTGACCACCATTGCGGGTTTTCGTATCCGTCAGCCGCGAGAAAGGCTTGGTATTGGGCGTTTGTGACTGGATAGCGATCGATCCAATAAGTGTCGAGATACAGAGTTTGTACAGGTTGCTCATTGTCGATCGCATCTAGCGAATTATTCCCTAGTTGGAATTCTCCAGCCGGGATACGAATCATCTGATCAGTTGCGTCAGAAGTAACAGGATATACCGGGGCTAGATTGGAGCTAGAGGTAGGTTCAGGCTGGGAGCGCGATCGCTGGAGGTGCAACAAAAAGCTGATGGTTTCGCAATGCTGGCTTTCGTGTTGCAGTAACCACCGCCAGAGTCGCTCTTGTTGATCAAGGGGAGCGATTTGGAGATATTGCAAAACCTGAGTTCTGACAGTTTCGAGATAGACGCAAATCTCACTGAAGTCAGGAAGATGGCAGCGATCGCTTTTTGGTAACCCATCAGCAGCGAACAAGCGGCGGTATTGGGGCATGAGGGGTGCTTGCCCGGCGCAGTGCTCTAAAATCCACAACCCTTCAGTAAAGGCGATATGACCGAGGTGCCAACCGACCGGGCTAAATTCGGGGTGAATTTGTTGGCGAAAGGTTTCTGCATCAACAGTTTGAAAGATCTTGAGGGTTCCAGCACGACAGTCTTGCATCCATTGCTGGAGTTGTTGCTGTCGGACGGTCAGAGTAGGAGCGATGCGGGCTTCAGAGGGCATGAATTTGGAGGTCGAGGTCATCTTCTACCGTCAGAATGCTACGTTCTGGGCAAGCTATCCAATTGCCTGCAAACAAGGGTTCGGAAGCGAGAATGACAGAATCGGGAAACATAGGGTCGTCCCGCAACCAGTACAGGGTGGGGGTGGAGGTGCCACTGGCAAACCGAGACGCAATCAAACGTTTGCCATCGCTGATCAGCAGGTTGGCGGAAAATTCAATCTCTTGGCTCTGGGCTAAGTCAGAGACGGTCAGCAGGGTTTCTTGTAAAGCTGTCTCGACGGGGGTGTCGGGTGTTTGCTGCCAGTGGTGCAGAAATAGGGCAAATAAATATTCGGAGTCGGTGGTGCCTTGGATGATTTGGTGAGCCGTGTCATTCAGGCGATCGCAAATTTGTTTCCGTAATGTCTGCCGGAAATTCTTGATGGCACCATTGTGCATAAACAAGAGGTGCTCTTGTTGAAATGGCTGACAATTGCTTATATCCACGCCTATCCCAGGGGTAGCACTACGGACATTGGCGAGAATGCAGTTAGATTCGATGTAGCGGCTGAGGCTGTCGAGGTTGGGGTCGTTCCAGATCGGCAGGATGTTTTTGTAGGTGAAGGGCTGGGTTTCTTGTTGGGGATGGTACCAACCGAGGCCAAATCCATCGGCGTTGAGCAGGCCAGCGGTCATTTCGCGGGGTTGGTAGCTCTGCACAATTAGGGAGTGTTCGGGTTTGCAAAGCAGTTGGTCGAGATGGATGGGGGGGCCTAAGTAACCGAGTAAGCGACACATTGTAGGGTTGATGTGAGTGGGCTTGATAGTCTTTTTTTGAGTTTAATTGAGAAATTTTGAGAAGGTTGACTTTTGGGCAGCCGAACCTTTGTGGGGGACATCCCACCAAACCCCACCGCCGGCCCCATTCGGACACACCAACCCCAACCCAACAATTTTGTGAATGACGGGGGGTTGT
>CBIHQL010000098.1:0-10654 GCA_966211855.1 uncultured bacterium | reverse complement strand
CTCAACCTGGTACTCAACCAAATTGAACGGAACTTTGGTAAGGGTGCCATCATGCGGCTGGGAGATGCCACTCGGATGAAGGTGGAGACCATCCCCACAGGTGCCTTAACGCTAGATTTGGCGTTGGGCGGCGGCTTACCCAAAGGTCGAGTGATCGAAATTTACGGGCCAGAAAGCTCTGGTAAAACCACCTTGGCGCTGCACGCGATCGCAGAAGTGCAGAAATCGGGTGGTATTGCGGCCTTCGTCGACGCTGAGCACGCCCTCGACCCTGCTTACTCGGCAGCATTAGGGGTTGATATTGAAAACTTGTTAGTCTCGCAACCCGATACCGGGGAAGCTGGCCTCGAAATCGTTGACCAGTTGGTGCGCTCTGCTGCCGTTGATGTGGTCGTGATTGACTCGGTTGCTGCCCTAGTACCCCGTGCCGAAATCGAAGGCGATATGGGAGATGCCCACGTCGGTTTGCAAGCGCGTCTGATGAGCCAAGCCCTGCGAAAGATCACGGGTAACATTGGCAAATCTGGCTGTACCGTGATCTTCCTCAACCAGTTGCGGCAAAAAATTGGGGTGACTTACGGCAACCCCGAAACGACCACGGGTGGGAACGCCCTGAAGTTCTACGCTTCAGTCCGCCTTGACATCCGCCGAATTCAAACCCTCAAAAAAGGCACCGAAGAATTTGGGATTCGCGCCAAAGTCAAGGTTGCCAAGAACAAAGTAGCACCGCCTTTCCGCATCGCTGAGTTTGATGTGGTGTTTGGTAAGGGCATTTCGACCCTCGGCTGCTTGATGGATTTAGCTGAAGAAACGGGCGTGATTACCCGCAAAGGCGCTTGGTATAGCTACAACGGCGATAACATCAGCCAAGGCCGCGACAACGGCATCAAGTACATGGAAGAAAACCCAGAGTTTGCCCAAGCGATCGAGCAACAAGTCCGCCAGAAGCTCGAAATGGGTGCAGTTGTCTCAGCCAATTCAGTGGCTCCTGCGGAAGTCGAGGATGAAGACGAAGCTTACGTAGAAGACGAAGCATAAGCTGCCTGAACTATTAACTTAACCTCTCCCCAAACCCCTCTCCGACGCGGCGAGGGGCTTTGAGTTTTTCGGTCTTTTCACTCCTCACCCCTCACTCCTCACCTTCTACCCTTTTCAACACATTGACGAACTAGGGCTGCAAGTTGTTCGGCGCTGTCGGCGATCGCTAATGACTCGGTTTGGGTTGCCATCGTTTGTAACTGAGCGGGCGATCGCAATAATTCCAAAACCTGAGTTTCGAGCAACTCTGGAGTTAAATCTGCTTGACGATAGACCTGAGCCGCTCCTACCGCTGCAAACACCGCTGCATTATGAGCTTGGTGGTCTTCTGCCGCAAATGGATAGGGAATTAGAATCGCGGGGGTGCCCGTTACCGCAAGTTCGGTCATGGTTCCAGCCCCCGCCCGACTAATCGCTAAATTGGCGCGTTGAAAGAGCGTTGCCATGTCGTCATAAAACGGCAGTTCAAAATATTGGGGATGCTGCAAACTGCCAATATCGGGGTCGCTTTCTCCAGTCAGGTGTACGATCGCCGCACCCGCTTCTAGCCAGACAGGCGCACATTGTCGCACGAGACGATTGACTGCGACCGCTCCTTGACTACCCCCAACCACCACAATCAGCGGAGCGCCATCAGGAACTGGTAAATTTTTCAGGGGCTGACCTGCTGATGTTCGGAACTGCGATCGCACCGGAGTACCCACAACCACACTCCGCGCTTTGGGCAAATGCTGAGTCGCACTGGCAAACCCCAAGGCCACTGCCGTACACCAAGGGCTAAACCACCGCGTTACCTTGCCGGGTAGGGCATTGGATTCGTGCAAAATTACAGGTAGACCGAGCGATCGCGCTGCCAAAATTGCCGGAGCCGCAATATAACCGCCTGTCGTCAAAACACCTTGAAATTGCCCCTGCTGCAACAGCTTCCGTACTTGGCGAATCGAGCTGACCAATCGCCATAAAATCCGCAACGTGCCCAAACCCAACCGCTGTTGAAATCCTTCTACCGGAATCGTGTGCAAAAGATATTGCTTAGGCACCAACTGCGTTTCTAACCGATTGGGCACCCCCAGCCACTCGATTTTGTAGTCGGTCAATTGCTCGGCAGTCGCGATCGCAGGGAACAAATGCCCACCTGTACCGCTCGCAGCAATTAATAATCGGGTGGGGGTCGAGGTTGAGGCTTGACTGTTCATGAGGTCTACTAAAGGCGATCGCTCAGGTTGAGTTACTCTAATAATCAGGAATCAGCCCTGTGTGGCAACAGCTAGTTGCGAAATGCTGAGGTTGTCATTTCCAGCTATGGTTGCCAGCATCATCCAACTATTCAGGCTATCACCTATGCAAAATCCGCTCACGGTTCTGTCTCGCATTTTCCAACCAAATGCTTTTTCCCTCAAGCCAAAAACACTGAGTTGGGCTGGGTTGTGCTTGATGACTTTAGGGCTAACTGTTTGGTGTAGTGGGGGTGTGCAGCCAACTGCCGTGTACGGTCAAACGGCTCAACCACAGCGCCCCGCTCCAGCCGCAACCAATGCCCCGGCGGCGTTGACCAATTTGTTAGCTCAGGTCGATACTGCCGCTAGCAATCACAACCTCAAAGAAGTGATGAAGTTTTATGGCTCCAACTTCACTCACAGCGACGGACTGACGAAACAGACCTTAGAAAAAGCGATCGCCAATCTCTGGCAACAATACCCGCAGCTTAAATACCGCACCGAAATTACATCTTGGAAACCGACGAACAATGGGTTTTCGGTAGAGACAGTCACGCAAATTAGCGGTGTGCAGTCGTTGAATGGACGCAATCTGGTGCTCAATACCAACCTGCGATCGCGCCAACAGATTGCCAATCAAAAAATTGTCCGGCAGGAAGTGTTGTCTGAAAATACCCAAATCACCAGCGGCGAAGCACCTCCCCGGGTCAAAATCAATCTGCCCGACCAAGTGCGACCTGGTCAAGAATATAACTTCGATGCAATCGTACAAGAACCATTGGGTGACAGCTTACTGTTGGGCACCGCTGTAGAAGAAGCCGTTAAACCCAATAGCTACCTCAACCCTGCTAGCTTTAATCTCGAACTGTTGTCAGCCGGAGGCATCTACAAAGTCGGTCGCGCCCCTAGCCAACCTACCGATCAATGGATTTCGGCAGTATTAGTTCGTGAAGACGGCATGACGATTGTGACTCAACGCTTAAAAGTCACAAATCAAGCAACTGCTGCTAAACCTACGCCAGCTTCTCGATAGGCTAGCAAACTCAGGCGTTGCACGAACAAAAGTCAGTGGGGAGTGGTTGTGGTTTCGATTAAAGATCAAGTAGTGCTCATTACCGGGGCTAGCAGTGGCATTGGTGCAGCTTGTGCCCGCATGTTTGCCGAGGCTCGCACAAAGTTGATTTTGGCAGCTCGACGACGCGATCGCTTAGAACAACTCGCCGAAGAACTCGATCAAGAATACGCCACTCCCATTCACTTGCTGGAACTTGATGTTCGCGATCGCACTCAAGTCGAAACTGCGATCGCCTCATTACCAGAACCGTGGAGCCACATCGACATTTTGATCAACAACGCAGGTCTGAGCCGAGGTTTAGACAAGCTTTATCAAGGCCAAGTCGAAGATTGGGAAGAGATGATCGACACCAATATCAAAGGCTTGCTCTACGTTACCCGCTGCGTCGTACCCGGCATGGTCAACCGCGATCGCGGGCATGTGGTGAATATCGGCTCGATCGCGGGTCATCAAACCTACCCCAATGGCAACGTCTATTGCGGTACCAAAGCAGCCGTGAGAGCCATTTCTGAAGGCTTAAAACAAGATTTATTAGGCACCCAAATTCGAGTCAGCTCGGTAGACCCCGGCCTAGTAGAAACCGAATTTAGCGTCGTGCGGTTTCATGGTGACAGCGATCGCGCTAACAAAGTCTATCAAGGGTTAACGCCACTCACCCCCGAAGATATCGCAGATGTGGTGCTGTTTTGCGCCACTCGCCCTCCTCACGTCAACCTCAGCGAAATTTTGCTCGTGCCCACCGACCAAGCCAGCCCCACCTTAGTGCATCGGCGAAGTTAAACTGAGCCAATCATGAGTGCCCAGGGCATCCTAGACGCAGTCTATCCAGTAACGCTAGCTCCGGCTGAGGTTGCGCTAGGGTGGACTTAACCTTTCCATATTTGATGCCCTGCCTCATGTCTCAGTCTGATCTGCTAGAACTCGCTAGAAACGGTCAACCAGACGCGATCGCCACTCTAATTAACCGCGCCTTGGCCTCTCAGCAGATCACCGCAACCGTGCAATTGGCTCACGGCTGTTTAGAAGTCCTACTAGAATCTGAACAACTGCCCAACCAACGAGCCGCGATCGCCTATCTTCGGCAAGGTCTTTTGGGTTTAGGGCTGAAGGATATTCAGCAGGTACGCCTTTTAGGTAAACAGCGCCAACACTCCACCCCCGGTTGGACAGCAGAGTTCACGCTTCCGGCTCCTGATAGCCATCCAACCGCGTCAGTGAGTCAATCTACCTCCAGCCAAACTTTGGTGCAAGCCGCCACAGCTGCGCGATCGCCTGTACCCTCATCCGAAAAGCCCAAAAGCAAAGCCATGCCGGGTAAAGAAGCGTGGTTAGCAGCTAACTTTGGCATGTTGTTTCCGGGTCTCGGTCACCTTTATGCGGGACGATGGCTGCCAGGGTTAGCAATGATGGGGGTCGCGATCGCCCTGATCTGGACAATTGGCACCTCCATCTTTGGCGCAACGGGCAACACCTTACTTGGCCTTAGCTGTATCTTGCCACTAGTGTTTCTGTACATGGTGAGCTTGTTTGATGCCTACCGTTATGTTGAAGGCGAAAGCATTTTAGAGTCTAACCAGCATCTTGAACGACAGCCGAATGCTTGGTTTGCAGTTTTTTTGTCGCAACTACTGCCCGGTTTAGGTCAAGTTTATCTACGCAATTATTGGCTGGGAGCCGGGTTAATCGCTGCGATCGCAGTTGCCTTTTATGGAGCCGCTGCCTCAGCTTGGCAGTTGACATTACCTGCTATTGTGACCAGCTTCGCTTGCTATCACGCATACGTCACCACACCCACGCGATCGCGCCACGTTGATCACATCATGATTTTGGTGATTGCGGTAATTTTGGCAACTCGATTGAGTGCGATCGCTGTGCCTAATTGGGTTAACCAAAAGTTTGAGCGCTTTATTATTCCTAGTAGCTCAATGGAGCCAACGCTGCAAGTTAAAGATCGCATTTTTGTCGAAAAGTCTCTGCGTTATGTGCCACAAAATGGCAATTTAATCGTGTTTCATCCCATCCGCAGAGATGCAGTCGGAAATGCAATTAAAGACAAATTTTTTGTCAAACGCGTCATCGGTAGCCCTGGTCAAACCATTCAAATCAAAGACGGCAAGGTTTTTCGCGATCAGCAGCCACTTGCCGAACCTTACATTGCCGAACCACCAAACTATGAGTGGGGGCCGCAAACCGTACCCACCAATATGTATTTCGTATTAGGCGACAATCGCAACGATAGTTATGACTCCCACGTTTGGGGTTTCTTACCCAGAAAAAATATCGTCGGTCGCGCCTACAAAATTTTCTGGCCTCCCCAACGCATTCGCCCACTCAATTAGCAACATCTTTGTAGGGGCAGGTTTTGGAGTCAAGTGAACTGCACAGCCAATCATTGATCGCCAAAACCTGCCCCTACCTGCAAAATCTGTCCTTACGCTTCAAACTTAAGAGGCAAGGGTTGGAAAACCTGGATAGAGATGGCTGTGATCGCCTGCATGGTTTTCCATACCGGGTTTAGTCAGGCAACCTTTGGGTTCGGCGTAGCTGTCAATCCGTCTCACTGGCTTCTCATACCAGTTGATGTTGAAGGCGCATAGGTTAGGGAAGAAGCACATTGAAGAGTAGGGCAAGTGATCGTGAATCCACCAGGCGAGGGGTTGCCAGTCTTGGGTTTGCTCGTAGCGATCGCAGTACCAATTGACCACAATGCAAGCGGTTGCCCCCATGTTGCCGTATTTGTCTCTCTGATCCCAGATATGTCCGGCTTGGTTGTCTTCATTTTTGGCACAGCCTAGCTTGTTCTCATTGCAGAAACGGTTTACCTCTGGGGCGCGGTAGCCAGAGCGGATCGAGATTCGCCCGAAGGTGCTTTGCAGCGGTTCAAGCAATTCTTCGCAGAGGCGTTTACCTGCCGCGATCGCCAAGTCTGGATCGTCGGGAATGTTGGGGATGCTATAGAAATTGGCGACTTCACTGTAGAGAAAATCGCGCATAAAGAAGTTTTGAGAAAGGCGAACACGTCCGAGAGTTTCCAAGCTCTTGACCGACCCTGGCTTTTTCATACGCTCGATAAGTTGAGAACAGTGGTTCTAAAGTACCCGCGATCACCCCATTAACAGCAAGCAGAGAATTAACCTGCGATCGCAATCATCTCTAACACCTGTTCTTCGGTGAGTAGGGCAACTCCTAGTTTGTTGGCTTTTTCTAATTTGGAACCGGCATTTTCGCCTGCGACTAAGTAGTTGGTTTTGGCACTGACCGAATCTGTGACTTTTCCGCCTGCCTGTTGAATCAAGGCTTTCGCTTCATCACGCTTCAGAGTTGGCAGCGTGCCTGTGATGACGAACGTTTTGCCTGCTAGGGGTTGGCTACCAGCGATCGGAGCCGGGGTAATCTCAGATTCAAACTGCAACCCAGCCGTACGCAACCGTTGAATTAGCACTTGATTGGCAGGAATGCGGAACCACTCATGAACTGATTGGGCAATTTCGGGGCCAATGCCATAAACCGAAGCAATCTCAGCCACGCTGGCACTGGCAAGCTGATCGACCGTGGGGAATTGGGCTGTTAAGGTCTGAGCATTGACGCTGCCAACATGACGAATGCCTAATGCGTAGAGCACCCGCGACCAAGGCTGCGTTTTCGAGTGAGCGATCGCTGTTACCAATTTCTCAGCAGACTTCTTGCCCATGCGCTCCAACATCAACAAGCGACTGGCGGTGACATCGTAGAGATCTGCGACTGAGGTCACGACCCGGCGATCGACTAATTGCTGCACCAGTTTCTCACCTAAACCGTTGATATCGAGAGCATCCCGACTCGCCCAATGCACCAACGCGCCTCGCAAAATTGCTGGGCAGGAAGCGTTAATACAACGGGTGACCGCTTCGGTTTCTGGTTTGACGACTGGCTGCTGACATTCGGGGCAATGGGTTGGCATCTCAAACTGGCGGGCATCGGCAGGCCGCAACTCCTTGAGCACGCGCAACACTTCGGGGATAATCTCTCCGGCTTTGCGGACAATCACCGTATCGCCAATTTGAATGTCTAGCTCAGCAATGCGATCGCGGTTGTGCAGAGTGGCGCGAGAAACCGTGGTGCCTGCCAATTGCACAGGCTTGAGTTCGGCAACCGGAGTAATGGCTCCAGTTCGACCCACATTGACGCTGATATTCTCAACAATTGTCGGGGCTTCTTCGGCAGGATACTTGAGCGCGATCGCCCACCGAGGAAACTTTTGCGTGAAACCGAGCTGAGTTTGCAGGTCAAACAAATTGATTTTGACGACCACCCCATCGGTCATGTAGGGCAGTTCGACCCGCTCAGTAGACCAGCGATCGCAGTAAGCTTGCACCGCCGCCAGATCTGGACAGAGTTCGCGATTGGGGTTTACCCGAAATCCGGCCTGCTGCAACCAATGCAACGCTTCCCATTGGCTTTGAATCTGGAAGGGGTGTGCTTCTTCACCCTGCGCTGAGGCATTGGGGATGTGCAAGGTATAGGCGAAGAAATCTAAGCGACGTTTAGCCACAATCCGGGAGTCGAGTTGACGCAGCGTCCCGGCAGCAGCATTGCGGGGGTTGGCAAACAGGGCATCTCCAGCCTGAACTCGCTCTTGGTTGATTTGCTCAAACACATCCAACGGCAAGAAAGCTTCCCCGCGCACTTCGACTAATGGGGGCGGGTTCTCTAAATTGAGCCGCAACGGAATTGAGCGGATGGTTTTGATGTTTTGGGTGACATCTTCCCCAGAGATTCCATCACCACGGGTGGCACCTCGCACCAGCACCCCGTTTTCGTAGGTGAGGGCGATCGCGTTGCCGTCAATCTTCAGTTCGCAGACATATTCGGCTTGCTTTACGTCTGGAGATACCCGTCGCCACCGTTCTTGCCACGTCGCTAAATCATCGTTACCAAAGGCGTTTTCGAGGCTGTATAGCGGCACGTTATGGCGCACCGAGGTAAATTGAGCGGCGGGTCGTTCTCCTACACGCTGGGTCGGGCTATCCGGGGCAATGAGGGCGGGGTATTGCGTCTCTAAGTCTTTCAGTTCGCGATACAACTGGTCATACACTGCGTCGGGCATAGTGGGTGCATCGAGCACGTAATATTCATAACTCGCCTGCTGCAACAACTGCCGCAGTTCCTCAATGCGGTGGGCGATCGCTGGTGTTGGCTGTGTGCTCGGCTGTTCCACAGAAGACGCTCCGTTCCCCAATCATCAAAAGATTATTTCGCACTTCTGAGAGTAACTTAGGATTGCATCGGTCGTCTTCAGACTTTTTGCAAGCTCCAACTAGGATGGGTGCTGGCAGCGACAACACATAACTAACTGAAGAGTCAGAATTTGGCGATCGCTAAACAAATAACGAAATACGTTTTGCAACGAAGCTTATTTTCTGGTCACGAATCATAAAAATCCAGATCTATCAGCAGCAATATGCTCAACTTTTTGTTTTGAAAATTGATAAATAATGTGGTGATTACCTCAATACATCGGTTGTGGAGCATTCTAAATAAGCGAATATTTCAAATATTAAGAATAATTTAACTTTGGCATTAATAATCAATAATTCTCAAAGCGAGGAAGTTACGATCGCCCTTGACATCAACATCATCACCGAAACATCTGAAATTCTTTTCACATTATGTTATTTTTCCTTTCGCAATTCACGAATTACCTACTTGGCGGATAATATCAAGCCATTTTACGCATTCTCCTAGGCCATAATCTTGGTAGATAAATTAGTAGGGTTTGATTATCTACCCTTGGCAGGGTTTCAAGCTTGAAGTTTTTTATAAATCTTTAATTCATAGATTCAAAATTAAATATTCAAAAAATATTGTTATCGCTCTTCAAGAGTTGTTGTTATGTTGCCATTAATTCTATCTCACGCAATTGTTCACCCTTTTAAGTTTTGGTATGCCGAGCAGCTTTGCGAAGGAATGTGTTCTGGCAAAGAGCTATATCGACTCCAAGCCAAATTCGACGCTTCAGAACGACAGCAGGCATTTACTACAGCTCTAGACAGCGCTGAACAAGGCCATCGCGTTTGTATTACGACCTGTTCGCGCAATGAATATAAAGTATGGGTCAGTCTAAGAGGGGCAGGTCAACACCACATTACATCTGAGCTAGTTACTGCCTAATCACACCTTGGCTCGATCTTTCACGGGTCTGCTACATTATTGAAACGTTTGGGGCAGCGTCATGAAAGTCTGGGCAACAAGCTTTATCGTGCTGTTTGGTTTGGTGGAGCTGTATCAATGGGTGCAGCACTTACATTTCGGCGTTGATCTACCCTTGCCTGTGTTTATTTTGGGTGGGGCTGCTTTGGCGATCGCGTCTAACTACGACAAACGTGCGGGTCTGCTATTTAGGTTCAAACCGGATATATCAGGGACATCAGGGGCGATCGCAAATCAACCCGCTCAAGCACTTCAACCCTCCACAACCGACCCGGTAACATTCAGCAATGCTCAGCCCACTCAAAAACCTGAGTTGCCAGTGCTCAACACCTCCACTTCAACTTCCCAGCCTCAAAAACCGATTTCTTTCACGATTCAACGCCCTAAAGAAGCTGAACCAAAATAAGTTTGTTCACAGATCAAAGGTGAGAGAAGGCAAGGGGGTAAAGAGTATCTGAACTATAGAATCTTCAGGACGGTTGAATCCTCAATATTCCGGTTCCACAAGGCAAACCATCCTCAAGTTCTTTTTGTTGAGAATTGGCTTTTTGATTAAACTCCTGAGCAGCCTCACAAGCCTGCTGGTGAATTCGCTCAATCTTCAACCGCAATAGATTGATTAGCTTTCTACTGTCGTCAACGAACTTTAGAACATCTGAATACGTGTAGACATGACCATTAATTAGATGCCATCTTCGAGTTTTATATAGATCCTGATAAAATCGCTTGATTTCTTTTCTAATGAAGTCATTCAGAAATTCATTGAGTCCATCATCCAGAGCACCCAAGGCATCTAGTTTTACTAGAGCCTCATGGAACAGGCCATCCACGTCCCCGGATCGAATCTCATTTAGAAGACCTCTAAAAAATTTTTCTATATCAGAGCCAGAGTATAAAAGCGCTTCAATATCAGCAATTAGCTTTCGAGCTTGGTAAATGTCCATATTTTTCCTGGGATAAGGTTGGAGATAAGCAATGAGCTAGGAGCGGGTAAGGCTAGCTGAGTAAGTAGTCCATCACCCGTTTTTGCCGATTCTCGAAGAATTTGGCTTCCTGCTGATGAACTTGCTCTAGGGTTGCGTTGCGCTTGATGAATTCGTGGCGATCGCAAATCTGGCCTATTTGATTAACCAGT
>CBIHQL010000097.1:0-10659 GCA_966211855.1 uncultured bacterium | reverse complement strand
ACATCCAGAAAAGTGGTCTTGCCCGCTCCATTTGGCCCAATCACCACCCGCAACTCGCCTGTATCCATGCTGAAGTTGAGGTTGTTTAGGGCTTTGAAGCCATCGAAGCTGACGGTTAGATTCTCGATTTCCAGAATTTTATTGTTCATGGCGATCGTAGTCAGAGGTTGTTTAGTAAAGCTCTTATAGGGGCGGCAAATGGTCTTAAATGGAGGCAACTACATCACCATCGTTGAAGTATCTTCATCACGCAACGTGCAAGCGGCGGCAAATGGTCTTAAATGGAGGCAACTACATCACCCTACCTCTCCCCAAACCCCTCTCCTGCAAGGCGAGGGGCTTTGAATTTCGCTTCCCTTCCCTCTCTGGCTCCCCTTCCCTAGCAGGGAAGGGGCTGGGGTTAGGTCAGAAGGGGGCTAGGGGGGATCGTTATGGCTCAAGGCTTGGCGTTCTTGTTGCACATCCGGGTCTGTTTCTAAGCTGGGATAGGTCATGACTTGAGGGCGACGACCGAATAGCGATCGCAGCAGTTGTAAGCCCTGAGTTTTGCCCCAGCCCACCAACCCATCAGGCAGTACCAGCACAACTCCCAAAAACAGCGCCCCTTGGAAAAACAGCCAAATATCAGGAAACTTCTCGCTGAGCAGGCTCTTAGCAAAGTTCACCAGCAAAGCGCCAATCACCGCTCCAATTAAAGAGGCACGACCCCCAACGGCTACCCAAATCACCATCTCAATTGAAAAGGCAATATCCATCGCTTTGGGTGAGATAATCCCGGTTTGGAGGGTAAATAATGCCCCAGCCAAACCTGCTAACCCAGCCGAAATGGCAAACACCATCACCTTAAAGCCTGTCGGGTCATAGCCCGAAAAGCGCACTCGGCTTTCATCATCGCGAATGGCAACGAGCAGATTACCAAACCGCCCACTGGTGAACCACCGACACAGCCCATAGGCGATCGCCAGCATGATCACCGTTGCCGCATAGAACCCATATTGTGTTTGTGGAGCGCTTACCGTGGCTCCGAAAAAGGTCTGAAAATTGGTCAGCCCGTTGGTGCCATTGATATATTTCTGCTGACCATTAAACAGGTTAAAAAAGATAATCGCCGTCGCTTGCGTGAGAATCGAGAAATAGACACCGCGAATCCGATTGCGAAAGACCAGATAACCCAGTACCGCTGCCAGTAATGCCGGAATGAAGATGATTGCAATCGCCGTCACCGGAAACGAGTAAAACGGTTTCCAAAACCACGGTAACTCGGTCACCCCATACAAACTCATAAACTCTGGAAGCGGTGCAGTCCCCGATGAACTAGGAGGAATCTGCAATTTCAAGTGCATCGCCAAGGCATAACCGCCCAAGGCAAAAAACACCCCGTGACCCAAGCTCAGCATCCCGGTGTAGCCCCAGATCAAATCGATGCCTAGAGCGACGATCGCCAGTGCCAAAAACCGCCCCAGCAGATTGAGCCGAAACCCAGTCAACACCAACGGCATCAGGAAGATCAACGCCAGTGCGATCGCCCCAACAATGCCAACTTCGGTTAGTAATGTGCGATGCCGTCGCCAATCAATGCCACGACTACCAATAGCTGTCTCCACAACCCCGATCCTCTTGCGTTTGTTCCTAAGCGTCTACCGTTCGGCCTTTCTGAGGGAACAGCCCCGCAGGTCGCACTTGTAAAAACACCACAATCAAGGCAAACACCATCACCTTCGCCATACTGGTGCTAGAAAAGAACGTGAAAAATTCGGCGATCGGCGGTGCCCAAGTCACGAAGGGATGAAAGGCATCAGACCCAATCAAATAGGTGAGCGTGCCGATCGCCAGTGCCGCCACAATGCTGCCCACTAACTTGCCAACGCCACCCACGACCACAACCATGAACGTATCAACAATGTAGTTTTGCCCGGTGTTTGGCCCCACAGACCCCAACAAACTCAGGGCACATCCGGCAACGCCCGCTAAGCCAGATCCCAAGGCAAAAGTGAGTGCATCCACGGTGTGGGTGGGAATCCCTAAGCAAGCGCTCATGCTGCGGTTTTGCGTTACGGCCCGAATTCGCAAGCCCCAAGGCGATCGCTGTAAAAACAGATAAATGCCAACCACACAAGCAATGGTTAAGGCAAGAATAAACAGGCGTACATAAGAAATCTGGAAATTACCTAATGGGATACCGCCACGCAACCACTTGGGAGCCGTCACATCTACGTTTTGCGCCCCAAACCAGGGTTTTGTCACGGCAAGCTTATAGGTTTCGCTCATCAGTTTGCCAGTGATAAAGGCGATCGCGCCAGAAAGCGGGAGTAAAAGAGCGATCGCACCTTGCCGCCACCGCTGCCAATCTGCCCGTCGGGACACCGCCCAAAGACCACCAAAAAACAGCAGACAAAACACCGCTAAGCCCGCAATCAGCACCCAGTTCACACTGCGGACAAACTGCTGCAAGATCAAGCTCACGCCCCAAGTCGCCAACAAGGTTTCGAGCGGTCGACCATACAGAAATCGCACTACACCCCGCTCTAACACCAGCCCCACCAAGGCTGACACCAGAAAGGCTAGGGGTAGGGCTACGAGAATGTAGGCTTCGAGCCACTGACCGCCAAGACTCTTAAACCCATTCTGAACCACGAAAGTAGTGTAGGCTCCGAGCATCATCAACTCACCGTGAGCCATGTTGATCACGCCCATCAGCCCAAAGACGATCGCCAGCCCCAGCGCGGCTAATAGCAATACCGCCCCAATGCCAATGCCGTTAAAAACTCCATCCAGCAGTCCTGTCAACACCGCGCCTTCCTCCTAGATCTGACCTCTCCCCAAACCCCTCTCCTGCGAGGCGAGGGGCTTTGATCTTGCTCCCTTTCCCTACTAGGGAAGGGGCTGGGGGTTAGGTCGTTTTTTCTCCTGAGACCTCTCTCCAAACCTCTCTTTTTATGAGGGCGAGGGGCTTCGACTTTTGCTTCTAAATTTGCTCCCCTTCCCTACTAGGGAAGGGGCTGGGGGTTAGGTCAGGTTAGGTCGTCTTATACTTGCCACCTTTAGTAGGGTCAGTCCAATCACAAGCAAAGCCTTTCGTTTCAGCTACGAATTGGTTCCAAGGTACCGGAGCCACGGCTTTGTCGCTGGAGTATACGACTCTGAACATGCCGTCATCTTGCACTTCCCCAATCCGTACGACTTTAGCGAGGTGGTGATTAGCGTCTAGAGTGACTTGACCTTCGGGGGCGTCAAAGGTTTGACCGACCGCGGCTGTCCGCACTTTTTCTATGTCATCGACTGTGCCCGCTTTCTCAACAGCTTGCTTCCAGAGATAGACCATGATGTAAGCGGCTTCCATCGGGTCATTGGTGACGCGATCGCTGCCATAAGCGGTCTTGAAGGCTTCAACAAATTTCTTGTTGGCAGTGGTATCAACCGATTGGAAATAGTTCCAAGCAGCGTAGTGACCCTTGAGATATTCGGGGCCGATCGCTCGCACTTCTTCTTCGGCGATGCTGACCGACATGGAGGGGTATTTATCGGGGCCTAAACCTGCTCCTTGTAACTGCTTAAAGAAAGCGACGTTACTGTCACCGTTTAGAGTGTTATAAATAATGCCGCCGTTGGGTAAAGCTTGCTTGATTTTGGCAATAATGGGCGTGACTTCGGTGCTGCCAAGCGGTAAATAATCTTCGCCAACAACCTTGCCGCCTTTTGCCTCTAACTGCGCTTTGATAATGGTATTTGCAGTGCGCGGAAAAACGTAATCAGACCCAACCAAGAAGAACTCTTTGCCTTTATTTTCTAACAGCCAATCGACAGAAGGTTCAATCTGCTGGTTAGGAGCAGCTCCAGTATAAAAGATATTTTTAGAACATTCTTGGCCCTCGTATTGTACAGGGTACCAAAGCATATGATTTTTCTGTTCAAAAACAGGTAAAACTGCTTTACGACTGGCAGAAGTCCAACAACCAAAAATAGTGGCAACTTTATCTTGATCAATCAGTTTTGTGGCTTTTTCGGCAAACGTAGGCCAATCAGAAGCACCATCTTCGACGATCGCCTCAATTTGCTTACCTAAAACACCACCCGCTTTATTAATTTCTGAAATTGCTAATTGTTCGGCATCGACGACACTTTTTTCGCTGATTGCCATAGTGCCGCTTAAGGAGTGCAAAATCCCGACTTTGATCGTGTTGCCACTACCCGCAGCTACCGGAGAAGCAGTTGATGTTGCTGCCGGAGATTGCCCGGTTGGTGAAGGATTATCGGCACAAGCCTTGAGAAACAATGATGTTCCAAATGCGGTGGAGCCGTAGATCAAAAATTTCCGCCGCCCTAAATGCCTTGACATAGCGCTCCTGCTCCAGAGTTGTGTTGAAAAGTGTTCGACTTTATACAACTACCGGATATTAGGGCTACGCTAATTGCGGAAATGTATAGTGGATTACAAAATTGATGTGGAGTTAAAATTCTGCACAGCCAAAGGACGAAAATAAATCAGCGATCGCTCAGTTGAAATATTTCTATAGATTTTGCGTCACAAAATTTAAAATAGTCTCTAAACCCTGTTGAGTTTTTAGATTAGTAAATACAAAAGGTTTGGAACCGCGCATCTTCTGAGCATCGCGTTCCATAACGCTGAGATCAGCCCCTACCAAGGGCGCTAAATCAATTTTGTTGATGACTAGTAGATCAGACTTGGTAATTCCTGGCCCCCCTTTACGAGGAATTTTGTCACCTGCCGCGACATCAATGACATAAACGGTAAGGTCTACTAATTCGGGGCTAAAAGTCGAAGCTAAGTTATCGCCGCCACTTTCAACCAACAAAATATCTAAGTCAGTAAACCGTTGCTCTAGCTCTGCGATCGCCGCTAAGTTAATAGAAGCATCTTCGCGAATAGCAGTATGTGGGCAGCCTCCAGTCTCAACTCCAATAATGCGATCGCGAGTCAACGCTTGGCTCCGTACCAGAAATTCGGCATCTTCTTGGGTATAGATATCGTTGGTAACCACTGCCAAGTTGTATTGCTGGCGTAGTGCCTTGCATAACGCATCTACCAAGGCGGTTTTACCTGAGCCAACTGGCCCTGCAACTCCAACTCTCAGTGTATTTTTCACAACTTGTCTCCTGCCTAAGACTGCGGAATTTACGGTGAGGGTTTACACTTTCTCTGTGCGTATACTACTAAAGCCGAATCATAGTATTAGCGCGTTATCGGCAACATAAGGTCACTCAATCCATCGCTCTCGTTTCGTTTCTACCAGATTGATTCTTAAACTCTTTACATTTTTCAATTAATTACTGACATTCTCAAGTAGAAAAATGAGTGATTTGGGTAGCGATACGGTTATCTTGGTACGCCCATAGCTACTAAGTATCTAGGTAAACAGTGAAGAGACGATAAACGGCTTGGGATGGCTAAGGTGTTTAAGATAATCTTAACTTTGTATCTTAAATAACTTTTATGTATCAATATCCTATTAAAGTGCTGCTGGTTGAGGATGATGAAGATGATTACATCCTCACGAGAGAATTGCTCACTGATGTTTTCGGTGGTCAATTAAGCCTTGATTGGGTTGATACATACGATGTCGCTCTAACGACGATAGGGCTGCACCACCATGATGTGTATTTAATTGACTATCGTCTCGGTTCTCATAATGGTTTAGAGCTGTTGCAAGCTGCGATCGCTCAAGGGTGCCGAGTCCCAATTATTTTATTAACTGGGCAAGATGATCACGATGTCGATGTTGCTGCTATGAAAGCAGGGGCAGCCGATTACTTGCTCAAGAATCACATGGATGCCCCACTGCTCGAACGGGCAATTCGATATGCCATTGAGCGGATGCGCACCCTAGATGCTTTGAGAGCCAGCGAATCTCGCCTCGAAGGGATTTTAGCCACGCTCAAAGATGTGGTGTGGTCTTTTGATGCCAAAGCGTCGGAAATCGTTTATATCAGTCCCGTTGCAGAAATCATTTATGGTCGGCCTGTAACTGACTTTTATCGGAATCCACAGTTATGGCTAGAGGTGACTCATCCGGACGATCGCGATCGCGTTGCTGCGATGTCGGCAACCTTAGAACAAACAGGTTTCAAGCCAGTTGAATACCGTATCTTGCGGCCCGACGGTGAAATTCGCTGGATTCGCGACTGGGCACAAGCGAATTGGGATGACAAGGGTCACGTGAGATCAATCAATGGCATCACTGCCGATATTACCGACCAAAAAAAGGCAGAATCTGCACTGCGAGAGGTCATTCGCGAAAATAGTCAATTAGCTTCGGCGATCGCCAATATGACCACCGGGGTAGTGATTACTGACCCCAACTTGCCCGACAACCCCATTATTTTTGCCAATCCTGGGTTTACGTCTATGACGGGCTATACCGCAGAAGACGTACTTGGCTCTAACTGTCGATTCTTACAGGGCAAAGATACCGATCGCTCAGTGGTTGCGGCTATGCGGGCAGCGATCGTCGCTCGGCGCTCTGTGACTCAAGTGCTCCTCAATTACCGTAAAGACGGCACACCTTTCTGGAACGAACTCACGATTAACCCGGTATTTGATGCAGAAGGTAAGCTGATCAATTTTATCGGGCTGCAAAACGATGTCACGGGGCGCAAACAAGCTGAGGAAGCCTTAGCCAGACTCCAGCACCGCAACGAGTTAATCCTCAACTCAGCCGGAGAAGGAATTTACGGCCTCGACTTGCAGGGACGGGCTACCTTCATTAACCCCGCAGCGGCCCGGATGTTGGGCTGGGAAGTGGCTGATCTGCTCGGTCAGGCGATGCACCCCATTTGCCATCACTCTCGCCTTGACGGTTCTCAATATCTAGATCAAGACTGCCCCATCTACGCCGCCCTGCGCGAGGGAGCTGTGCAGCATGTAGATGAAGAAGTCTTTTGGCGCAAAGACGGCTCTTGCTTTCCGGTCGAGTATATCAGCACCCCCATCCATGAAGATGGGCAACTCGTAGGTGCAGTCGTAACCTTCCAAGATATTACCGAGCGAAAGCGATCTGAAGAAGCACTGCGAGAGAGTCAAGAACGGTATGCTCTGGCAGTCCAAGGAGCCAATGATGGCTTGTGGGATTGGAACTTAAAGACAGACGAAATTTACTTCTCACCGCGCTGGAAGGCAATGCTGGGCTACCGTGAGCACGAACTCAGCCGCCAGCCTTTAGAGTGGTTTGAGCGGGTACATCCTGAAGATATCGATCGCCTACAAGCGCAACTGGATCTGCACCTACAGGGGCTAGCTCCCCACTTTGAAAGCGAACATCGGATGCGCCACCAAGATGGTTCTTACCGTTGGATGCTCAGTCGGGGCTTGGCGGTACGAGATCGCGAGGGTCGTGCTTACCGGATGGCAGGCTCACAAACCGATGTGACTGAGCGCAAGCAAGTTGAAGAACAACTGCTGCATGATGCTTTTCACGATGTGCTAACTGGGTTGCCCAATCGTGCCCTATTTATGGATCGCCTAGGGCTGGCGATCGAGCGCTGTAAACGACCGGGAAGTGGCTTGTTTGCAGTTTTGTTCCTAGATTTAGACCGCTTTAAGGTGATTAATGACAGCTTGGGCCACATGATTGGGGATCAACTGTTAATCGCGATCGCTCGTCGCCTAGAAACTTGTCTGCGGGGCGGTGATACAGTTGCTCGACTCGGCGGTGATGAATTTACGATTTTGCTAGAAGACATCAAAGATATTCACGATGCCACAGCGATCGCCAACCGCATTCACCAAGCGCTAGAGTCTCCGTTTAATATTCGAGACCACGAAATTTTTACCACTGCCAGCATTGGTATTGCCCTCAGTGAAGCTGGGTACGACCTGCCCGAAGACTTACTGCGAGATGCCGACACTGCTATGTATCGGGCTAAATCGACAGGCCGTGCTTGTCACGAAGTCTTTACGCACACTATGCATTTGCGAGCCGTACAACTACTGCATCTCGAAACAGACCTGCGGCGGGCCTTAGAGCGTGAAGAATTCCATCTGCAATATCAACCCATTGTTTCACTTGCCACTGGCAAAATTCATGGGTTTGAGGCATTACTGCGGTGGCAACATCCTGATCGGGGCTTCATTTCTCCAGTTGAGTTTATTCCTGTTGCCGAAGAGACCGGGCTGATTGTGCCGATTGGCTCTTGGGTATTACGAGAGGCTTGCCAACAAACACAGCGATGGCAACAACTGCTGACCAATCATACGCCACTAACGATGAGCGTCAATTTGTCAGGTAAGCAATTTACCCAACCTGATCTGCTAGATCAAGTCGATCAAATTTTGCGCGACACTGGCCTCGATACTCGCAGCCTCAAGCTAGAAATTACGGAAAGCGTGATGATGGCAAATGCAGAGTCAGCCACCAAAATGCTACTGAAGCTCAAAGCCCTTGGCGTGCAACTCCATATTGATGATTTTGGTACGGGCTACTCGTCTCTTAGTTATTTGCACCGTTTCCCGATTGACCAACTCAAAGTCGATCGCTCTTTTGTGCAGCGGATGGGTGCCGAAGATGAAAGCTCCGAAATTGTGCGAGCGATCGTCACTCTAGCTCATAACTTAGGCATGAAGGTCACGGCGGAGGGCGTAGAATCTGCTGAGCAGTTGAGGTATCTGCGCGAGTTAGATTGCGAATATGGGCAGGGATATTTCTTCTTCCGGCCTTTAGATGCACAAGCGGCAGAGCGGCTAATTTTGGCTGAACAACCAGTGGCTGAGCAACCAGGTCACAGAGAGTATGAACTGGGAAACTCCGATTTGACCGAGGGAAAGCCGAAACCTACTGTAGTCAATTTAGTCTCCCCCGCTCATCTGGCGATCGCGCCAACCAACTTTGACCCTGGCAAGCAAAATCTTGGCTCGGTGCCCAATTCTTCAATCCGGCCTTAGCGTGTTGGTTTCATCAAAGGGAAGTTCGACAATTTCAAACCAATATCGACCGAGCGCTTTCATGACATCAACTAACGACTCGAAGGTGACGGGTTTGGTGATGTAAGAGTTAGCGCCCAAGTCATAAGTGCGATAAATATCTTCTTCAGCTTGGGAAGTCGTTAAAATCACGATCGGAATTTGACGCAAATCGGGGTCGGCTTTGATTTCTTGCAGCGCTTCTCGCCCGTCTTTGCGAGGCATGTTCAGATCCAGCAAGATTAAACCAGGTCGCGGAGAATGAACGGGAGCACGATAGTGACCACGATGACAGAGGTAATCCATCAGTTCTTCGCCGTCTTCTACAAAGTGCAAATCGTTGGCTAAGCGGCATTCTTCCAGGGCTTCTCTTGCCAACATTCGATCATCTTCATCATCATCAGCCATCAAAATTGTGATTGGTTTTGCAGGTCGGTTTGCAGGTTGAAAAGTCATGAAAGTTGGTGAGTTGGCAAAGTAATAATGAAAGTTGTGCCTTGTCCGGGTTGACTGGAAGCGGTGATGAAGCCATTATGCCGTTCGACAATTTTGCGACAAATTGCTAGCCCAATCCCAGTTCCTTCATATTCACTGCGGCTGTGCAGGCGTTGAAATACCGTAAAAATGCGATCGAGATATTTTTCGTCAAATCCAATCCCATTATCGGTGACCCTAATTTGATAAAAGCTGGGTTCTTCTGTTTCTTTAATGGTTGAGATGCTTCCTTCACTATCGCAGGGTTGGCTCAAAATTTGGATGCGTGGGATCACTTCAGGTCGGTGAAATTTGAGAGCATTACTAATCAAATTTTGGAAGAGTTGTCGCATTTGCAGGGGGTCGGCATTGAGGGTGGGCAGAGAGCCAATCTCAATTTGAGCGTTCACTTGCTGAATCCGCACTTCCACGTCAGATAACACCTCTTGCACAATGGTGCTGAGCACAACAGGTACAAAGGGTTGAGCCTTGGTCGTGACTCGCGAAAACGCCAACAAATCATTAATCAGCACTTGCATCCGGTGAGCAGCATTTTGCATCCGCTCTAAGTAATCCTGGCCTTCGGGGGGCAGAGTGCCAGCACACTTGAGTTTCAAGCGATCGCCAAATGCTTGAATTTTGCGGAGTGGCTCTTGCAAGTCGTGAGAAGCCACCGATGCAAAATCTTGCAATTCTCGGTTACTTTGCTCTAGACGCAGCGTGTAAGCTTTGAGCTTTTCTTCAGCCTTGGTACGCTCACTGATTTCTGCTGCTAGCTCAGCATTGGCGATCTGCAATTGTTGTGTACGCTCTTGCACTCGCTGCTCTAGCATGTCGTTAACAGATTTGATCTCAGCAAACTTCTGGGTCAGACTGGCAGCCATCAACTGGAAGTTAGACATCAGTGAGTTGAGTTCTGTGACCGAACTACGGGGCCAACGTACCACAAATTTTTGGTCGAGCAACTTATGAGGCAAGTTTGTGGTGACCTGGGTAAGTTTGGCGAGCGGTTGCACCAAGCGACGACTCAGCACCGTGGCGAAAAATAACCCAGTTCCTGAAATTAATAGCAAAATGCTGAGATTTTTGGTGTGGGCCGTTTCAATGTAATGAACTTGATCTTTTGCAGGTAGCTCAACAACCAAAGTCCAAGGAAGTTCTGGGGCGATCGCTGATTCTTGCACAAAATATGAACTCCCCCACCGTGCCATTGCTGGGCCATGATTATGCGGAAACCATTGATAGCTATCTGTGCCCAGAAGGGTGACCTG
>CBIHQL010000096.1:0-10684 GCA_966211855.1 uncultured bacterium | reverse complement strand
GACGATACTCTGGGGGTAGCCCCACGGGACAATAGCTCGATGCCAGGGTGATATTCAACAAAAAGAAGAAGGCGCAGTCAGCTAGATGTTGACTGCGCCTTCTTCTTTTTGGAATTTCTTATTCAAGGGGAAATCAGCAATGTTAGATATCTTTGTAAAGCCGCTAGTAACTTGACAGTACTATCGGAACTGTAAAGTAAAAATGGCTACCTTGGTTTTTCCCTGTAGATTCTGCCCAGATCTCACCGCCGAGTTGTTGCACGATGCGCCGACAAATTGCTAGACCTAATCCTGTACCTGTGGCTGTGCGCCGCAAAAAACCTTCCTCTTGGTAAAACTGCTTAAAAATTGCTTGTAATTGGCTGGGTTCGATTCCTCGACCTGTATCAGCAATCATCACCTTTAACATTGGGCTGCGTGGTGAAGGATTAACTTCTGAAGTTATTGTTTTGCAGCAAGTATGCTGAGCACACGACGATCGCTCATGAATTTGCGCCCGAATGGTCACCTTACCCCCTGCCTCTGTGAATTTGCAGGCATTGTCGAGCAGTTTGGTTAACAATTCTGTAAGGCATTCACCATCGGCTTCGAGCAATGGTAGACCCGGTGGAATATCTAGCACAATATCTGGCAGGGTTTCGGCAGCTCGACGCGATCGCAATGATTTTAGTGCCAAATTCAAACACTCTTGCAGCGAAATCGGTTCTAGTTGCCAATGAGTCCAACCAGCTTCTAAGCGCGACAATGTCAAAAAATCTTGAATCAGTTTTCGTAATCTTTCTAAGTCAGTCAAAGCCGTTTGCAACATTGCTTGCTGCAACTCTGGCGGCATCTGTACTGTTGTTGCTAAGCTCTCTAAACAAATTTGAATGGTAGATAGTGGTGTTCGTAATTCGTGGCTGACGATCGCTACCAAATTGCTCTGTACCCGCTCAATGTCAGCGAGTTGCCGATTTAAGTCCTCTAGATTACTGTATGCCTGGGCTTGCATCAACGCTACGCCTGCTTGAGCTGCGATCGCCTCGACCAGTGTGATGTCTGCTTCACTCCACAGATATCCCTCAGGGCCGCAATGGTGCAGTTCTACCATCCCTAACCAATGATCTTGATAGCGAATTGCCACCAGTAAACAAGCTCGAATTTGCCAAGTTTGTAACTGCGTTTTCAGAGCGGGATCCGCTTGTATGGCTAGATCGTGGGCGACATCGGCGATCGCGATTGCTTGATTTTGTTGCAAAACTCTTAGAAATAAGGGATGTTCTGCCAACGACCATGCTTCTCCCTTCAGCGATCGCCAACCTGCCGGGATCGCTTCATAGTCAATCGGTAAAGGTTGACCATTAGACCGCAACCGATAAAGCAAACAGCGGCATTGGGGAAAGACCTGTCCTAGCTCTTGAATCGTGTTGGCTAAAACAGCTTCAGGGTCGAGAGAACTACGAATAGTTGTAGAAATTGCGTTGATCAATCGTTCTCGGCGTTCTTTAGCAGCGATCGCTCGGTAAGCTTTTTGCAGCTTGTATTGACTAGCTTGCAAATAAGTCATCAACCGTTCAGCAAACAATTTTGAGTCGATCGTCATCCCCGCTGCGCCATCTTCAGACCTACTGAGGTCACAGTCTAGCTGATAGTGTCGATATGCCTCAGATACATGATTTGCTAAGTCGGGGCGATACTCTAAAATTCGCGTCAGTAATAGTCGCGCTGCCATAACACTCACTTGCCAATCAAATGCCCAGATACCTTCAAATTGTCGTGCCTGATCTAGCGAACCTAAATCAACTGGGGCTGCGTGTTCTCGACACACTAGGCAAGCTGCGTACTGATGACTAATAATTACCAAATGCCATTCGTGCGTCAGCGGATCGTCAGCACACAGAGGAATGGTTATATGAGGCGTAACATCGCCGGCAAAATTAGAATTTGCTGCCGCCAACACATACACTTGATTGCTGCGTTGGGCTATGCGGCGATAGCGGTGCATTTCTTGCCGATACACCTGCTCCCGCTGTAATGTGGCGATTACTAAGGGTGGATCATGCCCCGCACCTGTCAAGTCTTCCATAGCATGGGCCAATGCCGTTAAGGAAGACTTGAAATAAAGCTGTGAATGTAGATGGGGGAGAGCTTGACGTAAATCTTGTAACAAGGAACTCACGATCCTCATCACGCAGGGTTTTTAACCAATTTTAGTCAACTTGGCATCCTGGAGATTGACAGCATACCACTGGTTGCTCGACATTTGAGCATCACTGAGATCTGCTTGCTCTAGGTTGGTGCGCGATAAGGTGGCTTTTGTCAGGGTTGTGTGAGATAAATTGGCTTGCTTGAAGCTCGCACCCGTGAGGTTGGCCTTACTCAGGTCGGCACCCGCCAAGTTTGCACCACTGAGGTCAGCGTAGCGCAAATCTGCTCCTCTGAGATTACTTCCGCTCAAGTCTGCTCCCCGCAGATTGGCTAGACGGAAATCAGAATGCGATAAAATTGCCTTTTGTAGCTTGGCACCTTCCAAGTTGGCCCGAATCAAAATTGCTTTGTTGAGGTTGGCCCGAATCAATCGAGCGGCTTGCAAGTTAGTTCGCCAAATCATGGCCTCTGTTAAGATGGCATCGCAAAGATTTGCTCGTTGTAACGTAGCTCCTGACAAAATACTGCGCGTCAGGTCGGCTCGCCCCCAGCTAATTTCTGGTAGCCATGCTTCACTTAGATTGACATTTTGAAAGTTAATTTGGTTAAACTCCCGCTCTCCGGCGGCGTAGCGAATGAGCAACTCGTTAGAGCTGAGAAAGTCTGCCTCAGGGCAAGGCGGATAGATCTGAGAGAGCAGAGCATCACTCATGAGCACAGAGACCGGAACTGAACAGGGATCGAGAGTCACCACTGGGGTCACAGAAGCACTAGCCTGCGTAGTTGGACAGAACCGAGATTCTTATATTAAAGAATGTAACAATATCGTTACAAAAGCGCAACGTGAAATCTTAGCGATCGCCTGTCTGTGGGTCTAAACCTTAACAACTACTGGGAGGGGAGAGCGAACGGACTCGATCCAGAAAGATTCGATCAAGGCGATCGCTCGTTGAAACACGCTATCTGGAGCGCGATCGCAGGTACAACCCACCAAACGCTGCTGGCTGTCTCGAATTTCGGACTGCCAATAGCCGGGGGATGTAGCAGTGACGGCAATGGCATATTCTTGCTGGTTTACAGTACTAACTTGGAAGTCCCAGCCTTGTGGAGATGTGGCTGTCACCTCGATTTTGTAGTTTTTGAAGTTGATATTCATCTGAGGCATCCTGGCTTCATACTTCCTTCACAAAACAGTTGTCGCACAGCCATTAAAGACAACCTCTGAGTGAAATTGTGTATTTTGAATGAAGTTAAAGCCAGGATTCTGTAAACGTACTGAGGCTGTTATTGCAGAGTTATTTGATCGTGACGGTCATTTTGTAGGTAGCGTTGCCGCGAGTGCCACCTACCACCACTTGGTAGTCACCTGTGGCAGGTAGAATCCCTTTCCAGGTGGTGGCTTCTTGCTTTAAGGTGCGGCGTTTGCCTTGGGCATCGGGTGGAGTGACGATATCAAAGGCGGCATTTTGTTCTAAGGCGCTGATAGTTACAGTCATAGTTTGACCTTTTTGCGCCCCTAATAGATAGACATCGCGATCGCCCCGTACCACTGCATTTTGAACTGTGGCTGAGCTTTTACCCGGAGCAAATTGAATCCGTTTTACTTTCCGGGTTCCTGCTTGCGTCGTATCTTGAGCTGTAACTAATTCAGAGCTAGGTGGAGAACAAGCGATCGCCGCTCCAATTGACAGTGGCAACAGACTTGCACTCAAAATGAAGCCTAATCTGACCGATCGCATAGATTTCATCACAGGATTTAGCATGACTGAGGATGGAGAATTGAATAAGTAAGCAGAACTAAATGATCGAAAAGAGAAAACCAGTTGCGGCTCTCATCTCGTTGGTAGCGGCATCTGGCTCCAAACAGATACATCAGTTGCTGCTATCAAATCGCAAGGCAACTCACACCTATGAATGCGATCGCGACTTGAGTGCAGCACCATTGGTAGGATGCCCGAAATCAAAGGCTAATCAGAGGCTCAAGCTTGAAAAATTGGAATTTCAATCACAAACTCTGTACCTTGGTCGGGTTCTGCAAGGCAGTGCAATAAGCCACCATGCTTTTCGGTAACAATTTGATAGCTGATCGACAAACCCAGCCCAGTGCCTTTACCGACAGGTTTGGTAGTAAAAAATGGGTCAAACAAGCGACGTTGCAAGCTCGGTGGTACTCCTGGGCCATTGTCAGCGATGCGAATACGGATGTGGTCGTTGTTGAGAAACTCAGTCCGAATCCGAATTGTGCTGGGGTGTTGATCTATTTCTTGAGGCGATTGCTGGCTGTCTCGATCTTCTAGGGCATCGATCGCGTTAGTGAGCAGGTTCATCAGCACTTGGTTGAGTTGTCCTGCATAGCATTCGACTTGGGGGAGGTCGCCGTATTCTTTGACCACCGTAATATTGGGATGATGAGGTTTAGCCTTCAAGCGGTTTTGCAGCAAGAGAAGTGTGCTTTCAATGCCGTCATGGATATTCACTGGCTTCATCTCAGCCTCATCTAGGCGTGAGAAGTTGCGTAAGGACAATACAATCTGCCGGATGCGATCAGCTCCCACTCTCATTGAACCGAGAATTTTGACCAAATCTTCTTGCAAGAAGTCGAGATCAATTTTTGCGATATAAGCTTGCAACTGCTCTGATGGTTGCCGCACCTCTAGTTGATAAAGTTGCACCAACTCTAATAGCTCATGGATGTAGTTTTGGGCAGGTTGGATGTTGCCGTTGATAAAGTTGATCGGGTTGTTGATTTCGTGGGCAATCCCAGCCACCAGTTGCCCCAGACTCGACATCTTTTCGGTTTGAATGAGTTGGGTCTGGGCTTGTTGCAACTTAGCCAAGGTAGCTTCTAGCTCTTTGGTTTGGGCGATCGCTCTTAAAGCTGCTTGACTCTTTTGACCATACAATTCTGCTTGTTGAATGGCGATCGCGGCTTGATCGGCTAATTGCTGTACCAGATCAATTTCAAACCCTTGCCACACTCTTGGCTCCGAGCAAGCATGACTGATCAGCAAACCCCAAAGAGTTTCTCCCCGACGAATGGGCACGACTAAGTTGGCTTGCACATGAATCTTCAACAAGAACTCGATATGACAAGGATGCAACTCAGAATGAGCGACATCATCTACGACTCGAATCCGCCCTTGTTGATAGAGTTGGGCATATTGATTGGGAAAACACTCATCGGGAAAAGTTTGCCCCAGCAAAGGAGGCCAATGACCCTTAACCTCCTCAACAACGACTGTGCCTGTCCAGTTGTGAGTGAATTGGTAGATGACAACGCGATCGCTATCGAGCAACTCCTGCACTTCTCGGACGACCGTCTGCAAAATTACAGGTAAGTCGAGAGTGCCACGAATTTGATGGGAGATTTCCTTAAAGGCTCTGGCAGACTCTAAAGCTTGCTCTAACTGGGCTGTGCGTTCTTGAACTTGAGCTTCTAAATTGAGATTGAGTTGTTGAACTTGTTGGTACAGATGATATTGATGAATTGCTGAAGCACATTGCTGCCCTAATACCTTCGCCAAGTTGATATCTTTAGCGCTCCAAGGTACTGGCTGATGATGCTTATATTCTCGCCAGGGTATAAACGATTGACGGGGTTGGAGTTGCTGCTCTTGACTGTTAAACTGCCCAGCCCAGATGGTTTCGGTGCTGGTTTCATCGCGAAACAAGGTTAAATAACCTAACGGTTGCGGCCCGTAGTGCAAGGTCATCACCAACAAACTGCGGATTTTGGTGTTGTGAAACGCTGAGCTTAACGCTTGAAAATTAGAATCTTGATACAAATCATCTAGAGCAATGGGCGGTTCGCTGCTAGAGTAAGCCTGACTCGCGATCGCTTGATGAGCTTGGGAGTGAGCCTGTAACCAATGCTGCCACAACGGCTGAGCTTCTAAATTGCGATCGCTAGCGTCTTCAAACGTACTCGGCTGCACGCCAATAGTGTAAAGTTCGGGTTCTTTACCAGGCAAGCTCAAATACAATCGGCCTCCCGACCCTTGCACCAATTGCACAATCTCTCTCAGTGCGACTTGGAGTTGCATGTTGGGCAGTATTTGCAATAGCCCAGCAATTCGGTTGATTGCCGCTTCCTGCTCGGCTCGATCGCGAACTTGGTTAAACAATGTAGCTTGGGCGATCGCGCTGGCAACCTGATCGACAACCTGCTGGACGAGTTGTAGATCTCGTTTGGCAATCGCGTGCGACTGGCAATAATGCACCACCAGCAACCCCCATAACTTCGGCTCAGGGTTTTGCGCTTGAAGCTGGCGATAAAGCAGTGGTACCGCCAGTGATGTAGCCACCCCCATCGCACTCAGATACTTGAGGTGACAAGGGTCAGCCGGACGATACTCAATCTGGATGCGATCGCTGATATGGCTGTGTTCGTGAGCATTGAAGGCACTCAAGCCGATCTGCTGCGAAGGGACATCGACAATCGATCGCTGTCCATAATTAAGAAACAAATCACGGGCATGAGGGGGAATATCATCTGCCGGAAACTTGAGATGCAGCAGTGGAGTGAGCTGAGAAGACATTAATGCCTCAGCAATCACCTGCCCACTTCCATCCTCATGAAATTGGTAAATAACTACCCGGTCTGCTGTTAGAAAAGAGCAAATTTCGTTAACCGTCGTGGTGAGAATTTCCGATAAATCTAAGGATTGATAAATTTGTTTGGTCACCCGATGCATTAACGCATTTTGTGCCAAACCCGATTGCAAAGTCTGATCGAAGTTTAAGGCATTGGTATCCATTCAGGAGGGATCGACTTCTGAGAAGTGAATCGAAAATTAGCCAATGAAACTTACATTGACTGCTCTGGCAATAACCTATTCAAGGGGTGGATGGGCTTGATATCAGGCTCTAATCAAAAACTAAAATCCAAGGCGTTTTGTGTTCAGTGCAGCTAGTTTCCATAACTTTGAGTCAACTCTAAATCTGCTAGCCAGTTATTTAGAAATAAACTTTCAAAATATTAATTTGGCGCTGATTTACCTATGAAAATGCTCAAGAAATTGGCAACTTCGTGACGGGATCAATAATTGCGAGTTGATAACGGTAACTAGAGAAGGAATGGGGGACGATCGCAAGCTCTTGCTTCGGCAAATTTAACACCATTTCTTTGGCTGTAAATGTATTCCAAGCATTGGCTCCTTCACGACACCAATCAAAAACGATATTTTTAGCTTTTGCCTCTTTTACCTGGCAGTAATAAGAAATGAGAGGCGTTAAGTGAATCGGCTCTATGAAAACTTGCCAAAGGATTGTCTTGCCCTTCAAGCTAGCCCACCATTGGTGAATTTGCTCTAACTTGTGAGCCTGTTCTGTTTCATCTGCCTTCAGAGACCAGTTGAGGAGCGACACATCCGATGTATAGACGGCTGTCATAGGAATTGAGGTTAAATTTTATAAGAAAGTGATTTTGTATACTTAGTATTACTTTATTTCTTATAAATCATTAAATCTTTTTGTAATAAAGTATTTATTTTTATGAAGCCACGTCGGTATTTGTACGGTTTTTTTACCTTGGTCTTAGGCTTAACTGCAAGGGACAGCGTTAGATTACTCAACATAAAGCAGTTTGAGCGGGTTGGCTAGCGATGTAACGCTCCAAAGTTCTAGCCTGCAATACCTGGATACCCTAACTAATTTTTGAAAATGCAGTAGTGTCTACAAGGGATAGGTAGGACTCATATAAAGTTAAAAAACTCACATTTAATCAGCTAGATATTATGAAGTGAGGATTGATTCCAGTGTGGCGGTAAACTCCTACAAAGCTGCCAGTGCGCTTATCACTGCTTGGTCGGTTTACCTGCTTAAGGATATTGGGGAATCGGAGTTGCATTGTGGACTTGACAAATTTTCAGCAGATTGAAGCCGCATTGGGAGATAGTGAAAATCGCTATCGCACCTTGGCGGATGCAGTTCCCCAACTGATGTGGATTAATGATGCCGCCGGAAATACTCAATTTTTCAATCAGCGATGGTTGGAATATACTGGCATCCCTTCGGAATTGAGCTTAAAAATCTGGCCTGAATCCCTTCACCCCGAAGATGCTCCTTTTGTTGTCGCCAGAAAGCATCAGGCGATCGCGACGGGTGAAGGTTACGAAATAGAATGTCGGCTCAAACAATTTGATCAAACGTACCGTTGGCATTTAATCCGAGTCATGCCCCTCAAAGACGAGCAAGGGCAGGTGACCGCATGGTTTGGAACTGCCACCGATGTTGACGATCGCAGACGTTCTGAGCAAACCCAACAGTTTTTGGCTCAAGCATCTGCAACCTTTGCAGCCGCTAGTTTCGATCTCCAAAGTGTTCTCAATCAAGCGACCCAACTTATTAGCGAATTTATTGGGGATTTGTGTGTTCTGAGTTTGCTCTCTGCTGACAAACGATGGCTAGAAACAGTGGCGCTGGCTCATCCCAACCCCCAAGCCCAAACTTTGACGGCTCACCTGCTGCAACAGTATCCCCGCTCCAGCGATACCGGAATTGCCGGGTCGGTGATTCAGACCGGAGAAGCCGCTTTTGTGCCGATCGTTGAGCCAGAGCAGTTCCGTAACGGTCTGCAACCCGAATATCGAGCTTATTTAGAGCAGTTTGGTGTTTCTAGCTTGCTGATTGTGCCGCTGAAGGTACAAGGACGAGTGATAGGCACGCTCGGTATGAGTCGCGATCGCCAGGGAACCGCTTACACGCTTAACGATCAACGTTTACTTCAAGAACTAGCAGACCGAGCCGCAATGGCGATCGCCAACGCCCAACTGTATCAAGAAGCGCAACAAGCCCGCCAAGTCGCCGAGTTAGCCGCCACTCGCACTAGCCAGCTTCAACAAGTTACCGCCGCCCTCTCAGAAGCACTGACACCGAAACAAGTTGCCAGAGTGGTTGTGGAGCAGGGAATTGCAGCCTTGGGGGGCCAAGCGGGAGTCGTCGTTTTACTCGTTGAGCAAGGCCAGAGCCTCGAACCTCTAGAAGCAGTGGGTTATGCAGAAGATATCATCTCAGCTTGGCAGCGATTTCCGGTGACGGCTCCAGTCCCTATTGCTGAAGCAGTTCAAACGCAAACGCCCATTTTCTTGGAAAACCCTGTAGTTGTTTGCGCTCGCTACCCTTTGATATCTGAATCTTTGACAATCACAGGTCACCATGCTTTAGCGTCTATCCCTTTGATCGTTGAGGGGCGCATTTTAGGAGCGTTGGGAATCAGTTTCCGAGAAGCCCAACCTTTTACGGCAGACGATCGCGCTTTTATTCTTACGTTGGGTCAACAATGCGCCCAAGCGATCGCCCGCGCCCAACTGTATGAGGCCGAAAAAAGTGCTAGAGCCGAAGCTGAAACCGCGAACCGGATCAAAGATGAGTTTTTGGCGGTGTTGTCTCACGAGTTGCGATCGCCGCTCAACCCAATTTTAGGTTGGGCTAGACTCCTACGCACGCGCAAATTTGACGAGCTTGTGACTCAGCAAGCCCTTGAGACCATAGAGCGGAATGCTAAACTCCAAACTCAGTTGATTGAAGACTTATTAGATGTCTCGCGAATTTTGCGTGGCAAGTTGTCGTTAAATGTGGTGCCAGTCAATTTGGCAAAGATTGTTGAGGCATCCCTAGAGACAGTAAGGTTGGCTGCTGAAGCTAAAAATATTCAGATTCATAGCATTTTGGATGCCCAGGTCAGTTTGATTGCGGGTGATGCCGCTCGCCTGCAACAAATCGTTTGGAATTTACTAGCCAACGCGATCAAATTTACGCCCAATGGAGGTTTAGTTGAAGTTCGCCTAGACTGCATTGACAACCAAGCACAAATTCAGATCACCGATATGGGCAAAGGCATTAGCCCGCAGTTTCTACCCTATGTTTTTGAGTCGTTTTGCCAAGAAGACAGCAAAACCACCCGCCAATTTGGAGGATTAGGATTGGGGTTGGCAATTGTGCGGCATTTGACTGAGTTGCATGGCGGAACGGTTACAGCGGCGAGCCCTGGTGAAGACCTCGGTGCCACTTTTACGGTGAAACTTCCTCTGCTCACCTCATCGGATGCAACCCCTACCCAACCTCAGGAAGCTCATCAGTTTTTTGACCTGACAGGCTTAAAAGTGCTGGCTGTGGATGATGAAGTTGATAGTCAAGCTTTAGTCAGCTTCACGCTACAGCAGGCAGGGGCGACTGTGAGCACTGCTAACTCGGTTGCAACAGCGCTAAATTTGATCCAACAAACTTTGCCTGATGTGCTGGTTTGCGATATCGGGATGCCAGAAATGGACGGCTATATGCTGCTAAAGCAATTGCGATCGCATTCTCCCGAACGAGGGGGACAGATCCCGGCGATCGCCCTGACCGCTTATGCAGGGGAAACCAATGAACGGCTGGCCTTGGCTGCTGGTTTTCAACTCCATCTCAGTAAGCCAGTTGAGCCAGAGAAACTCGTGCAAGCGATCGCCAGTTTAACGGGCAGAAGTGATCGGTCTTACCCTGAGCCTGTGGAACCTTAGCCACCCCTAGACTCTACAGGCGTGGGTAGGGGTTCTGGGCGGACACTGAGTTGTAAGGT
>CBIHQL010000095.1:0-10730 GCA_966211855.1 uncultured bacterium | reverse complement strand
GTGGTTTAAAAAAATATCACTTTCACCATAATTTTTTGTGGTGGGGGGTGGGGGTCTCTAATGGGGGCGCTTTGTGGGGTTTTGGGGAAACGGCCCCCAAGGCTCGGATTTACCCAACCAAAATAAAAGAACACCCCACAGACTTCATAGAGAGCCACACCGTCAACATGCCCATCTCCGTAGAAGATGTCACAAACGTATCATTCCGCTTCACCAATCAACGTAAATGCAGCCCAATCTTTAGGATCAGGGTGTTGACGCATCGTAGATAGCATCGCTTGTCTCAGCGCTTGAGCCTTGTCACTATGTTGCTGTAAGTTTTGATAAAACTCCGTCATCAACGTCGCCGTGGGTGCATCCGGCACTTGCCACAGAGACACCACCACACTGGGTACACCCGCAGAAATCAGCGATCGCGATAGCCCAATTACCCCATCTCCCGTAATCCTTCCTCGACCTGTATCGCAGGCACTCAACACCACCAACTCAGCGGTTAGCTTCAGTTGCAGAATATCCTCCGCTGTCAGCAACCCATCATCTTTCCCTGACGGAGCCAACGCGATCGCCCCCGGAACTCCGGTTCCGCGAAAGTCATCCAACAGGCCGTGAGTAGCTAAGTGAATCATCCGGGCTTGTGGCATCCGTGACAAAACCGTGGCCTTCGTTGCTTCACTTCCTGTAATCGCTTCAGTATCTAGTAATTCGGCAATCAGCTTGGCCTCGTATTCCGCTCCAGGTAAGCTCTGCAAAGGTAGCGATCGCGATTGGGCAACTCCCGGTAAACTGGGCATCGTCGGATTTCCCACAATCAACGACTGGGGTTGAGTCGCGAAGGGCTGAGTGGTAGCTACTTGTACCCCTTGAGTCTGGCTCGATAAGATTTGACGTTGCCGCTGCTGGTGGGTGAGCGCTAATACCTGAATGGCTGGAGCGGTTAGTAAAGTATGTTGCTCAATTAGATAATCACCACGAGCCGTTTGTAAGGCTGGGAATGGCACCAGAAACAACGAACCCTGAGGAATCAGCACCACGCGATTGTTTGGATTGGTGGGCAAGAGATCGGCGATCGGCTCAATCAGCAATTGATGCAGACGCTTGAGCCGTGAAGACTTGGCCTGTTGTTGTTGTAAACGCTCTAAAGCACTGGCGATCGCTTCAGTATTTTGGTTAAACGCCAACCCCCGACCGGCAATGCCAATCGAGGCGCGACTGCTGGCGACTAACTCATCTAAAGAGGTTCCCTCAGTTTGCCACAGCGGTTTCAAATCAACTTGCCGGAAGTCAACCTTGCCTTGTGGGGATACCACCCAGATATAGAGCAGCGAGTCTTTCACTTGCCGACTGCCATTGAGATCAAAGGCATCTTGCAAAATTGAGTAAGCAACGAGGGTAGCGTCTTGCTGACGAGCTAATTGCTGAATCTCGTCTATGGTGGGTGGTTTTGGCTGGGCAGGTAAGCTCTGAGAAGCATCTGAAGTTTGGCGAGCTAGCAACTCAACAAAAGCCCGTGCCCGACCTCGCTCTGCAATTTCTAAAGCGGCTTGAGGGTTTTTCTGGGCGACTAGAGTTTCTTGCAACAACGCATAAGTTGCGGCTTGGGTGTCAAACAAAGACACCTTATTGCTATCATGAGCGCCAAGTTCGGCCCGCAGTGACTCCCACAATTCGATGCCTGCTCTCAATGTGCGTTCGGCCTCTGCTAGTTGACCCGATCGCAAGAATGCTTCTCCTAAATTGTTGAGAGCGTGGCCTTCGGTGGGGCGGTCTTGGAGTTGCTGAGCGATCGCCAGGGCTTGTTGTTGATACTTCACCGCTTGCGAGAAATCTTTGCGACCCGCATAAGCCAAGCCCAAATTCCCCAAAGCTCTGGCAGCGGCTAACGAATCTTGAGTTTGCTGAGCGATCGCCAATTGCTGTTTTAGATGTGCGATCGCTTGGGTATAGTCACCTTGGAAATAGTAGGCTAACCCCAAGCTACCCAGAGATTGACCAATGCCACGTTGATCTTGAGCACGCTGAGTGATTTCTAAGCTTTGCTGTGCGTATTTTAGAGCTTGTGCCGAGTTACCTTGAGCCAAGTAAGCCACTCCCAAGTTTCTCAAGGTCATCCCTTGGAGTTCCGGCGCATCCAACGCATTACTAATCTTTAGACTTTGGTCATAATAATGAATCGCTTGGTCATAATTGCCCAAAGCACTATAAGCTGCGCCTAACCCCGACAATGCTTGAGCTTGCCCGGTCGCATCTTGTAAGCGTTGCGTCACAGCTAAACTTTCCTGATATTGCTGAATCGACTGCCCATAACTGCCGACTACAAAATAGCTGCTGCCCAAGTTTTGCCGAATGGTTTTCACTTGAGCCGAATCTTGTTGGCGTTGGGCGATCGCTAAAGCTGTTTGGTAACACTGAATTACCTGATGTTGGTCAGTAATTACTTGATAGCGACCCTCGGCACTCGCAACCGTTTGTCCTGCCTGCCAACAGTCTTGAGATTTCGTCGCGATCGTCACCGATTTTGACTCTCTACTGGTATTTCTAGCCTTGGCTGATGTGGTTGCAACCTGGGTGAGTGCGGAGGAGCGAGCAGATTTGGTGAGCGATCGCTGCTGGATGGGGGGCGTTGGCGCAGTGGGTTGAGATTCGGGCTCTGCAATTGGAGTCGAAGTTGTGTTTAGAGTTTCTGTCTCAGCACCAACAGTAGAGGTTGTCTCTGTAACAAAGCTAGGCTTAGCACCAGGTTTAGAAGCGAGAGATCCTTTGTCAGAACTTCCGCTTTGGGAATTAGTCGGTTGCGGCAGCGGTGGAGGTGCTAGGGCGATCTCTCCAGAGGAGCCTGTTTCAGAGCTACCACCTTGAGTGTTGATTGGTTGCGGCAAGGGTGGGGGTGCTAGGGCAATTGAGGGAGGGGGAGAGTCATCAGGTGGGACTGAAATTTTCGTAGAAAAATCAGAGCCAAAAGAACCGTCAGCTGAGCCGATGAGTGACTGTTCTGAGTCGTCATACCGCGCCCCGTCAATGAGTGAGGGGGGATCAGGCGGCAGTAAAGGGATATCAGGGATGCCAGGGTTGATGGAACCGCTGAAATCAAACACAACTTCAAGACCATCCTGAATATAAAATCCTTGACCCTCAGGTGTGGTCAAAATGTATGTGTTGGTGTTGGCGGTAATCGTTAACGGCTGCCTAATGCTGTCGTAAACTGTGGCATTAGCAGGGGTTGGTAGCGGTGTGTTGCCAACCGTGACTTGACCACTGGCTGAGAGGGTGGCTTGCTGCGCTGTGAGATTTTGGACAACTGCGTCACCTGGCTGGACGGTTAAGCCTGACCCCTCTAAGACAACTTGTCCATCTTCGTTAACACTAATATCTGTAGCACTTTTGCCTAAGCCACCCGTTAAGAGAGCGGGGAGATCGGCGATCGCTAAAGACCAAGCATTAGGCTGAGTTGCGGTACTATTTAACGGTTGAATCTCTAGGCTGATTAAGCTACCAGAGGGACGTAAGCGAACCGTACTTTCTCCAGGGACGGCAGCGACGGTAATCTGACCACCGCGCGCTTCTAGCTGGCCTGTGCTTACAACTGTGCCAGCAATCAAGTTTAAGCTTTGACCTTCTGTGACACCGAGATTGCCCACATTGAGGATGCCACCCGGTTGCTGCATGGTGAAAGCATACTGATCGGGAGAGCCATTCAAGGCAGAATAGTTGTTGCGACCGATCGCATTGAACCAATTGCCATCAAACCCTAAACCATTCGCGGTTGTTGCTGTAAACGATCCCCCAAGATTCAAGCTGGCATTAGCACCAAAGACCATTCCAGCAGGGTTGATGAAGTAGAGATTAGCTTGGCTACCACTGACTTGAAGTAAGCCGTTGATCGCCGAGAGATCGCCACCGACCACACGGGTGATCACATTGCGGGTGGCAGCAGTTGTATCAAAGTTGGCGACCTGACCGGAATCGAGATTAAAACGCTCGAAGCTATGGAATAAGTTGGTGCCGTCTTGAGAGCGTTGCCCACCTGTAATGTCAAAGCGATCGCCCACAGCATCGACGATTGTGCCAGTGCCGCCTATCTCCGGCATCATGGGTGCTGACTTCTCAACCATGAGACCCATGTCTTGGGCGTAGAGAGGAGATGCGCTGACGATGCCCGCGAAGATTCCCAAGCTGAAGAGAGTGGTTCTACCGATCGCTGACTGGAGAGGGTTTCCAAATTGCATAGCTGAGCAGGGGCGACAGGTCACTGAAACGATGGCGGCGTGTAGTCTCAAGACAGACTCAGACTCTTGCGCGTCAACACGCTTAAATACTTATCAATGTAGTCGCTAGAGAATCTGTACGTTGGTCTGGCTTGTGGAGTCGGCAGAAACTTCACCCTTTGCACCTAACTATGGAAGCTCGCTGAAGCAATTTCAAGCGGCCTACCAAATCTTGTTGAAATCATCATGATCGCTGCCAGACATAGACTAAGCGCCCCTGACTTAGAGACGCAAAACCCATTAGTATTACCACCGATGAACCGTTGACTCCGCTTCCCCTGTTAGGGTGAATGCCCGTTAAATTTCTTTTTAACTAGCAGTATTTAAGTTGACGGGATTTTGGGGAGAAGGTTCTGACAAAGTTCGTTGTTCTTGACCAGTCATTAAATTCCAAAGCTTGATCAGGTCACCCCAACCGCCGCTTGCTAAGGTTTGTCCATCTGGGCTGAGGGCGATCGCTTCGATAATGCTCGGTTGGCGAGGAAATGTCTGGAGCAGTTGCCCTGAGGGTAGTTGCCAACGGCGAATTGTGTTATCTAAACTGCCGCTGAGCAAAGTTTGACCATCGGTGGCGATCGCTAAGCTACTAACAGCAGCCTGATGCCCTGTGAGCACTTGACGCAGCTTACCTGTCTGTTCGTCCCAAAGTTTGATGGTGTGGTTGCCATTACCGCTAATCAACAGTTGATGGTCGGGGCTGAGGGTGACTGTATTGATGCCCAAGGCAGTATCTGCAATGGTTTGGAGCGGTTTCCCGGTTGGCAAGCTCCAAAGTTTGATTTGGTTCCAACTGCTGCTAGCGAGACGTTGACCATCGCGACTGATTGCCAAAGCCGTGATGGAATCTGGATGACCCGTTAACTGTTGCGCCAAGGTAAACGGCCCAGAATTTGATTGTTGCCACACTCGCAAGATTTTGTCACCGCCGCCACTCACCAGAGTTTTGCTGTCGGGGCTGAAGGCGATCGCTGCGACCCAAGCTTGATGCCCACTGAGGGTTTGTACGGCTTGCCCAGTCTGGGGGTTCCACAGTTTGATGGTTTTGTCGTGGCTGGTGCTGGCTAAAAGCTGCCCGTTGGGGCTAAAAGCGATCGCCAAAATGGGTAAGCGATGCCCAGACAAAGTGCGCACCAAACTACCATCTCGCAACCGCCACAGTTGAATGGTTTGATCGTGGGTGACCCCGGCGACCAGTTGCCCATCAGGACTGATTGCCACTGCGGTGTGACCTGACAGAATCCGTGCTAGTTGTTGAGCGGGCGGTTTTTGAAAGGGAATTAAATGGGTAGGAATTGGCTCCTGCTCAAGCGCGAAAGTGGACGGGCTACTCACTGCTATCATCCCGGCGATCGCACTCACTTGAAGTAACCGTTTTAGCGTCAAATATGGAAAATCGAGCATGACTATTCTGCCTCCCCAATTAACGTAAACGCCGCCCAATCGAGGGGATCGGGGTAACTGGCTTTGGTTTTTAACATGGCTTGGCGGAGAGCTTGGGCCTTGTCGGGCGATTGCTGGAGTTGTTGATAAAACTCGGTCATGAGAGCAGCAGTGGGTTCATCTGGTACTTTCCAGAGCGAGACGACCACGCTGGGCACTCCGGCTGAAATCAGCGATCGCGACAGACCAATCACACCATCCCCCGTAATCCGCCCTTGCCCAGTGTCACAAGCACTCAGCACCACCAACTCGGCTTGCAATCGCAAATCTAGAATTTCCTGAGAGGTTAGTAGGCCATCGGCTTTTGCAGTTGGGGCTAAGGCGATCGCTCCTGGGACTCCCAAACCTTGAACATCCTCTAACAAGCCGTGAGTTGCCAGGTGAATCATTCTCGCCTGTGTCATTTGCTGAATCACGGTCGGCTCAGTGGCTTGGTCACCTGTCAGCGCTTTTGTTTGGAGTAATTCAGCGATCGCTTGGGCTTCTTGCTCAGCCCCCGGAAGACTAGAAAGTTGTTCGGGCGGTTCGCCTAAGCCTAAGCTAATTTTTGGCATGGTGGGGTTGCCCACAATGAGTGCTGGTTTAGCTTGAGAGCCAGGTGTCTGTTTTTGTAATCGTTGTCGTTGTTGGTATGTCAGGTCGAGCACTTGAATGGAAGGTGCAACCAGAATCGTATGTTTTTCGATTAACACTTGGCCCTTAGCATCGGGTAGAGCTGCAAAAGGAACTAAAAATAAAGATTGCTGCGGAATAAACGTGACACGGGCATTGGGGTCTTTGGGTAAGACATCGGCGATCGGTTGAATGAGAAGTTGGTAGAGTTGTTGCAGCCGCTGGTCTTCAGATGTTTGGTTTTCAACTGCACGAGCGATCGCAGCGTTATCCTCCTTAAACACGATCCCCCTCGCCCCGATCGCACTCCGACTCTGCGCTACTAAGGCTTGTAGAGGTTGGTCTTTTTTGCGAGTGGAGTTTGCGAGCCAGGGTTGGTCGAGTGGCACCTGCCGAAATGTCACGGAGCCAGTGGGTTGTACCACCCAGATATATAACTGGGGTTTGGCGGCGGGGTCAGGGGTTATAGATTTCCTGTCGTCATAAACGATCGAGTATTCGACCAGAGTGGTGTTGTGCTTTTTGGCAATCTGACGAATTTGGGTGAGATTGGGAAGTTGCACCGTCGCCGTTTGAATTGCTGCTGGCGCTGTAGTTGTTTGGTTAGGGAGTCGCTGGTTTAACAACTCAACAAAGGCCCTGGCACGGCCCCGCTCAGCAATTTCTAAAGCCCGCTCTGGTTGCTTAGCGGCAATTAAAGTACGTTGTAGCGATCGGTAGGTATTAGCTTGCTCATCAAAAATAGAGATTTTGTTGCTGTCGTCATCCCCTAAGTTCTCTCGCAATGACTCCCACACTTGGATACCTGAAAGGAGAGAATTCTCAGCGGCTTTGAGTTGTCCGGCAGCGAGTTGAGTTTTGCCCAAATTGCTGAGGGCGTATCCTAAAATGCGTTGGTTACCAATCTCCTTAGCGATCGCAACTGCTTGTTGTTGATACTGAATTGCTTGAGCAAAGTTTTGCTGCCCGTAATATACCCGACCCATATTCACCTTTGTGGTTGCGGTGCCTGTGGGGTCGGGAATGGCTTCTGAGAGCGGTAGGGCTTGGTTGTAATAAGTTAAAGCTTTGTTCGATTGACCGAGGTCGTCATAAATCAAGCCCATGTTATTTAAAACGGTGGATTGACCTTCAATGTCATTGGCTTGCTCTAGAAGTTTGAGCGATCGCTGATAAACCGCTAAGGCTTCGTCATACTTTTCTTGGTCATGATAGATACTGCCGATGTTCGCCAGAGCATATCCTTCTCGTGATGGATCACCCGCTTCTTGCAATACTTTTTGAGCTTCTTGAAACCGCTGGAGTGCAGGCTCCATTTGACCGACAAACCGATATACGGTGCCCAAATTGGAGAGGGTGGTAGCTCTGTCAAAGCGATCGCTCTTGGCATCTAAATTTTTTAATGCTTTGTCAAAAGCGGTGAATGCTTGCTGATATTGCCCCATCTCTGTATAGACAAGGCCGATATTGTTGAAGGTGCGGTTAAGGCGGGTGCGATCGCCAACCGATTCGGCAATCTTGAGTACCTGCTGAAAATTTTGTAGCGCTTGCTGATAGTTGCCCATCCGCATGTGGATATTGCCCATATTGTTGAGGGCAGTGGCTTCTCCGGGACGGTTTTTTAATTCCCGCAGTAGGGTGAGCGCCTCTTGATAAGTTTTGAGCGCTTCAGATGATTGACCCAGATCGTCAGAGGCACTGCCAATACCCAACAACGCCACGGCTTGAGTGTAGCGATCGCCCAATGCCTGCAACAGAGGTAACGCCTGTCGGTAATGGTTAATGGCTTGTTGTTTATCCCCTAGATCACTATAAGCACTGCCCAAGGCAATCAACGCTAAGGCTTCGTATTGCACCTGACCCGCTGCTTTGGCTCGCTCTCGTGCTTCCTTCAGCATGGGGATGGCTTGTTGCAAAGAAGTTTTGCTGCCCTCGCTGAGTAAGGCTTGGGCGGCACTGAGCTGAGTAAAAATAGGGTCACTCGTTGACGCAGTAGCAGGGAGTTGAGCCGCGATCGCCGCCTGCTGTTTCTGGTACTCAGCCGCTTTTGCAGGATCTCCTATCTCTTGATAAAGCTTGCTGAGCTTGGTTAACGCTTCTTGCTGTTTTGGTAGATCTTTGAGTTGTTGAGCCACCTCTAAAGCGGGTTGGTAGTAAGCGATCGCCTGCTTGTTTTCACCAATCGAGCTGTGCATACTGCCGAGAGCCGACAGCATATTCCACTGTTGACCCAAGTCTTGTAATTGTTTTGCAAGCGCCAGTCCCTCTTCAAAATAGCGAGTTGCAGTTGCCGTATCCATTTGGCTGTAATACAGCAGGCCCAAAGAATAAAGAATTAAAAACTCACCACTGCGATCGCCCAGTTGACGGTAGAGTTGCAGAGCTTGCTGCCAAGATTGCAGAGCGGCATCAAATTGACGGGCTTCCAGTTGCTGAAAACCTTGCTGTTGTAGGCGATCGGCCTCAGCTTTTTGAGGAGAGGGAGACGTTTGGGCGATCGCAGGTAAAGAAGCCAGAGCTGTCAGCCCAGGGATGCCAGTCAAGCAAGCCAGAAGAACTAGGGAACCAACCTGAGAGAAAGCGCGCATAGAAATTTAGAAAAAACAGCAACGGGAGGGGAGAGCAATGGCAGTAGAAGCACAGCAAAATTTGCAAACAAATAACTACCAGGTGCGGCAGATTTATTTCTGAAACTTGAGCCAAAAACAAGATTAACCAATGCCCTCGGTAGGACGTTCATTCCGTTCTAGTGTATGGGTATCCTGGCTACCAAGAAATCGAATTGAAATATTACTTTTATTGAAGACTATAAAATTTATGACGATTTTCAAGGGCGATCGCCAAAAAAGTTGATAGATCTAAGAAGAGAAGTCATTGGAATTAAGCTGATTACTATAAACCTCTAGGTTGAAATATGCCAATTCAATATGCAACCTTTCGCAAAAACCTCACCTATATTGCAAAGGAAGTGCCTGCTCAAATCTTGCAAGACTTACAGGAAATTACAAAACTCGATCGCATTGCCGAAAGAAAGCAGGCTCGCTTTCGTAATCTCTTGATTGGCTTTGGTGTCGGTGCTTTTGTGAGTTTGTTTATTCCTGTGGTAGGGATACTTGTAGCGATTATTTTGGCGATCGCAGCAGTGATATTTGCGGTCGTGATGGTGAGGGAAGGCCGCCTCAATGTTATTAACTATCGCTATGAAATCACCCAAAGAATTTTGGAGATGCTCCTGCGCGATGTTAGCTTAATGGAGCCTTTTGACCTGACTTTGATCTTGAGTAAACCAGACCACAAGACCAAGCAAATTGATACCATTCCTCATCCTCGCCGTTCAGGATGGAAAATAGATCGCTTTCAAGATCCTTGGCTGCAAATTCAAGGTAGTTTTTTAGATGGCACTGATTTCTTATTAAAAGCTACAGAGTTCTATCAAACTCAATATGGTTGGAAACGCTCATCTAGCGGCAAGTCGAAATATAAATCAAAATCAAAGTCAAAAAGTTTGGTATTTGACTTGACCTTAGATTACTCCAGTAAGCGTTCTGGGGCGATGCAGATGTTGCAAAGTGAGGCTGTTGGTGCGTTGCAACTGCCTGAGCAAGTTAAAGTGAAACGCTTAGAGACAACAGAAGAAGATATTCGCTTAGTAGCAAAAATGCCGCCCTGGATTGAGCCGCAGCAAGCTGATACGTTATACCAAGCGATCGCGATGATGTTCCTCAGCTTATATCAAGTGTTGAATTTAGCAAAAGTACTGTCCAAAAAGGCTTAGAGCTAGAAATAATTTCATGAAATTTTTGAGAGCTTCTCTAACTTGTGTTTTGTTAGGTTTCGTGACCACTGCTGTGATCGGTTGTAATGCTCCGTCTGAGCCGACTCAGTCTACATCTACAGTTCAAACTGCTCCAAGTGAACAAGCGGTTGCTTCAACAGAGACAATTAAATTTAAGCGAGATGATGGTGCGGAAGCATTTTCGCTCAAAGCAATGCCCGATGGTGCAAAACTTGTCGATGCGGCTGACAAAGAACTGGCTCGATTTAATGTTGATACCCAGCAAAAAATTAAGATCAAAAATGCGGCGGATCAAGTGTTAGGTTATGTAGTTCCTGAAGCCGGATATTGGAAGATCGAGAATGCAGAGCAGAGCCAAGAACTTTATGTATTACGGCAGCAAGAAGATGGAGATTTTAAGTTGGAAACAGGCAATAATCAACCCATTTATCGCATCAAGAAACGTGACTATGGGTTTGGAATCGAAACGCCCCAAAAGCAATCGCTGTATAAAGTCAAAGTCAAAGAAGGTAAGACTTCGTTGCGAAACGCTCAAGATCAAACGATACTCTCGACACGCTCTGCGGTACGGCCCGAAGCGATCGCTGCCTTTGGGTTTGACAAGCTCAGCCGCGAACAAC
>CBIHQL010000094.1:0-10784 GCA_966211855.1 uncultured bacterium | reverse complement strand
TACAACTTCGGTGACTGCTTACAAAGGAAACCAACAGTTGTTAGATTACTCTGCCACTAAGGGCGCGATCGTCGCTTTTACTCGGTCTCTGTCGCAGTCGTTGGTTGAGAAAGGAATCCGGGTCAATGGTGTTGCCCCCGGCCCCATCTGGACTCCGTTGATTCCGGCAACCTTCCCCGAAGACAAGGTGGCGAACTTTGGGGCGCAAGTGCCGATGCAACGAGCTGGACAACCCGAAGAAGTCGCTCCGAGCTATGTCTTCTTAGCCTCGAAAGACTCTTCTTATATGTCAGGTCAAGTGCTCCATCCTAATGGTGGTGAGGTTGTTAACGCCTAGCCGCGATCGCTCTTTGCCTTGGAGGTACTACTATGCCCTATTCGACAGTGAAGGACTTACCAGATTCTGTCAAAAATCATCTCCCTCACCATGCCCAAGAGATCTTCCGCGCCGCCTTTAACAATGCTTTAGATGAGTATGACGGCGAGGAAGAAACAGCCTTTCGGGTTGCCTGGGCTGCTGTCAAGCGAGACTACGAAAAGGGAGACGACGGCAATTGGCATCAAAAGCCTGAGTAGAAGATACCTAACCCCTAACCCCTTCCCTCGTAGGGAAGGGGAATAAGGCTTTAAAGGATGTTCTGGGATAGTGGGGTTTAGTCTACTTAACTCATAACTCTATTTGTTTATAAATAACTTCTGTTTGATCACTATGCGGCTTCAGAATATTGGGTCTTTGTTAAAAGAGACGGTTAAAGAATGGCAAGAAGACAAAGTGCCTATGTTAGCGGCGGCACTGGCTTACTACACGATGTTTTCGATCGCCCCTCTGCTGATTATTGTGATTGCGATCGCTGGGCTAGCCTTTGGTGAAGATGCAGTTCGCGGTCAACTTGACGATCAAATCCGTGGGTTAGTGGGTGCAGATGGTGCTAAAACCATTCAAGGCATGATTGCCAGCGCCTACCAACCGAAAGCAGGTTTAATCGCTACAGTCGTGAGTATCGTGACCCTGCTGCTGGGTGCTTCGGGTGTTTTTGCTCAGCTACAAGAGGCGCTCAACATCATTTGGGAGGTACCTCCTCCAGAGAAAGGGGGTGTCAAAACGATGGTGAAGCAACGGGCTCAATCGTTTGCCATGATTTTGGTGATTGGCTTCTTGCTATTAGTATCTCTGGTCATTAGTGCAACGCTCGCTACACTTGGCAATTTCTTTGGCGAGCTGCTTCCTGGTTGGGCTGTCATTTGGCAAGCAGTTAACTTTGCCGTATCCTTCACTGTAATTACAGTTCTCTTTGGCCTCATTTACCGGGTGCTACCTGATGAGCGAGTGCCCTGGAGTGATGTCTGGCATGGGGCGATCGTCACTTCGCTGTTGTTTACTGTTGGTAAATGGCTGATTGGGCTTTATTTGGGCAATAGCAGCGTCGGGTCGGCCTATGGAGCGGCGGGTTCGCTCGTGGTGGTGCTGGTGTGGATTTACTATTCAGCCCAAATTCTGTTATTTGGGGCAGAGTTTACCCAGGTGTATTCCAAAAAATACGGCTCTCGTTGGCGGCGATCGCAAGCTGCTTTACCTGCTAGTGGTTCTGAGCCAGCGCCAGTGCATCGCGATCGCTAGCTAAGCAGAAGTCGTCAGAGAAGATTGAACGTAAGCTTCTTTGATTTTGGTTTGGGTCAAAGGCAGCGTGAACCAGAAGGTTGTCCCTGCGCCGGGAGTACTGGTGACGCCAATTTGACCCTGATGCGCTGAGATAATTTGACGGCAAAGATATAGACCCAAGCCAATGCCCGTGAGGTGGGGGTTATCTAGACCGCGCACGTAGAGCTTGAATAGGCGATCGCACACACTGCTCTTTAGGCCGATACCATCATCTTCAATGCTACACCGCAGTACATTAGCTTCTAGAGAAGCTTTGAGCGTCAAATTTAGACCGGGCGGGTTGTGCTTGAGGGAATTGGTGATCAACTGTTTAAACACTTGCCGCAACTGCTCCGGGTCTGCATGAAGACAAGGCAGATCGTTAGGAATCAGATTGAGCAGCGTCGTTTGATTTTGACTGATCACCGGTGCCAGCTCTGTTAGCACTTGTTCGGCAACATCACTCAGCCGCACCACATCATAATCAAGATTGAGCTGTTGAGCTTGATTACCTTGGTCTTCTAATAAAGAGTTGATCAAATTCAATTGGCGCTCGTTGCTGTAAGTCATGCGCTCTAAAATGCTGCGACTGACTGCAATACTGGTGCCATCTTGTTTTTGCAGATTTTTTAAGATTAAAGACATGCCCATGATCGAAGTGCGCAGATCGTGGGTAAAAGCGTGTAAAAAGATATCTTTAAATTGATTCAGGCTTTGCAACTCTTCCATTTTCTGTTGCAGTTCGCTGGTACGTTCGATGACTTGCACTTCGAGGTTGGCGTTCAGGGCTTGCACCTGTTGATACAGTTGCCCTTGCTGAATCGCGATCGCCACTTGAGTTGCCAGTTGTTCTAAGAGTTCAACTTCTGAAGCTTGCCAATGACGCGGTTGAGCGCACTGATTAGCCACCAAGACCCATAGCTCTTCACCCAAGTGGATGGGTACACTTAAAGTTGCCTTAATTTGAGCATGTTGATAAAACTCAGCTAGCCGAGGGGAAGTATTTGTGGGTGTAATTTCGTCTGCTACCCGACTGAGGCCACTGGCATAGAGCGATCGCAGTTCCTTAATCCCTTGCGGATCAGCTTGCTTTCCGGCCTGCATTGCCAAAACTGAAGACACGCCGGGAGCGACTGACTCAGCAACCACACAGCCCTGAACGTCGTCAATTAAATGAGCGATATAGACTCGGTCAGCTTTTAAGATTTCGCGTACCTCCGTCACCGTCGTGTTGAGGATTTGTTCGAGATGGAGCGATCGCCGGATACGAGAGGCAGTTTCACTGAGTAAGTGGGTGCTTTCTTGAGCTTGTTTGCGCTCGGTGATGTCTTGTACAGTACCCGTCACACCATTGCTGTGAAAGGCTAACTGCTCGCAGACAAAGCGCTCAGAACCGTCAGGCAACTGAAGGCGGTAGTCAATACAGTAAGATTTGCGATCGATCAGGGCTTGGGCAAAGGCTTGCTGGACGCGATCGCGATCGTCGGGGTGAACCGCTTGAGCAAAAACCTTTTGGTCAGGTGGAAAAGCTTTGGGTGTGAAACCCAGAATACGATACAACTCGTCAGACCAGCGCAATTGTTGTTGGCTGCTGTCTAAATCCCAGTTGCCAAGTTGGGCAATACGTTGAGCGTTAGCAAGACTGGCTTCACTGTTACGTAATAAGTCTGCGGTTTGCTGGCGTTCGGTGACGGCTGCCGCGACGACTAGAGCCATCGTGGTCATGACCCCCATAAAAGCCTGCAAAAATAGCACTGCCTGGTCAATGCTGGTCGCTTTGGCTAAAAAAGGCCCTCCACCTTGCCACGCGCCTAAGATTGCCACGCTAGAGACAACCAGCCCTGCTAAAACCGCCCCCGGTTGACCAAAGCGCAGTGCCGCCCAAACGACGAGAGGAAAGGGCAAATATTCTAAAGGGTAGTCAGCGATCGCGGCTTGATTTTTGGAGGCAAACACCGTCCAACTCAGCCCTAGCAGGAGCAGCAAACCCACAATGCCTTCGAGTTGCGATCGCCGTTGCTGCAACAAAGCCGACCACCGCTGCCAAGTGAGCAATAGGGGGCTGATGACTAAAATGCCGACGCTATCACCAATCCAAAAATTCCACCAATTTGCCCAGATTTGCCCCCCCTGAGGAGCACCTGACAAAGCGATATAGGCAACACTCAGCGTGGCATTAATTAAAGGAGACAGCATCACGGCAACGGTAATGAAGCTCCAAACATCTCGGAGATGATCCATCGTGGGGCGAAACCGTAACCGCCGCAGCAGCCAAACCGCACACAACACCTCCAAGAGGCTACCAACGGCAGAAATGCCAGCGTCTAACCACGACCCACCAAAACTTTGGACTAATAGCCAGTCCCCTAAAACGACTCCAGGCCAGACTTTCGGCCCTTGCAACACCAAGAAGGCTAAGGCGATCCCCGCAGGCGGCCAAACGGGTGTGGCTGCTTGGTTCAGGCCAATCACTGAAATTGCCAGCTTTGCCGTTAGAAAGTAGGCGATCGCCAGCACAGCAATCGTGGTGAAATATCGCCAAGTTTGAAATCGCTTTAAGGGCATAGGGGCCAGTACAGGAATCGCAAAACGCCAATAAAAAAGCTGACTTTGGCTGCTCCAATTGCTCAGCAACAAAGGCAGGCTCTAGACTCTAGAGTGGCTTACGGTTCGAGCCATTAACTTCCTCCAGTTGGATGAGCTATCTAGAATCACTAAAACGGGTGTTGTTGCGATCGCGGTTCGGCTTTCATTGTTGCTAAAGATTAAAGTATAGGCAGTGACTCTGGCGACTTGGGGGCTATATCAGAGAAGATTTGTAAGCGATCGAGCGCGAATGAAGCAGTCGGCAACTTTCGGGCATGGTGTCACGTTATTTAGAGAAGGTTATGAGTAGGGTCTATGAGCGTTTCTTCTGATTCTGCATTGCTGAGGATTTTGCTGGTTGAAGACGACCCGATGATGCAGTTGGGCTTGGAGCAAGCGCTGTCCGACTATCCTCAATTTGAAATTATTGGTCAGGCCGACGATGGCTACTTAGGCGTTGAGGCCGCCCTACGGCTCAAGCCAGATTTGATCGTGATGGATATTGGCCTACCCCGCTTAGATGGCATTGCCGCCACCCAACAAATTAAAAAGTCAATGCCCGATGTGCGAGTCGTAGTGCTGACTTCTCACACGACTGAAACCGAAATTATTGCAGCGCTTTCGAGCGGAGCAGATGCCTATTGCATCAAAGGCTCTAGTATTGACCGCTTGCTGATGGCGATCGCAGCGGCTCAAGAAGGGGCAACCTATTTAGACCCACAAATTGCCCGTCGAGTCATCGACCATATCAAACCACCCACCCCAACTGGGCATCTAGGGCAACTGTCGCAACGAGAACTAGAGGTCTTGCGGCTGATGGTCGAAGGCAAAACTAACCCAGAAATTGCCGAGGCACTCTATTTAAGCCCGAACACAATCAAAACTCATATTCGCGGCATTATGAACAAATTGGCGGTAGACGATCGCGTGCAAGCGGCAGTGGTGGCTTTGCGTTCTGGGCTAGTTTAGACAATGGCTGATGAACAACCCATTAAAGCGATCGCTGGAGAACACTGAAAAGTTTCGTTACAATCTGGAGAGTTGACCGCTTCCAGGTATGAACGATTCTCCGCTAGAAGCATTGCTGGCTGATCTCAAGCAAGAAGATGCAATGGTTCGCAACCAGGCAACCCAAAAGCTTTGGCAGTTGTGGTTTACCCAAAAAGGCATCGTTGGGTTAGAAGCGTTGCAACAAGCTGAAACCTGGCTAGAACTGGGCAGTGTGAGGCAAGCCGAGGAACTGTTAACTCAACTCATTGATGACTTACCAGACTTTGCCGAAGCTTGGAATCGGCGAGCTGTGTTGTATTACACCCAAGGTCAATATCAGCGATCGCTGGCAGATTGCCACCAAGTTTTGCAGTTAAATCCCGTTCATTTTGGTGCTTGGCACGGTTTAGGTCTATGCTACCTCGCCCTTGAAGACTACCAAGCTGCAATCAAAGCTTTCCGCCGCGCCCTAGAAATTCAACCCTATGCTCTGGCAAATCAGCGGTTTATTTTAGAATGCACCGCTAAGCTGAGCTAGAAACATCCAGCTATCTTTTAGTTCGATGGTGATGCTTGTCTTGCTGGATGGGTGCTGAGGGACTCGCACTAATTTTTGAGATGCATATCTCTTTCACGCTTTTTCACAAGAAGCGGATGGTTGTGCATCAAAAAATTCTAGGGTAACCATTACAAGATTTAGAGACTTTGACTCTTCTGTATAGATTCAATCCAATGATAGATTGTTATCAATCGAAGCTAATGAATATTTGGTAATTCATAGATTTGAATTGATGCTAGATATCATGTACCCCTTGGGCAGTTGAATCTTATGCAATTAACAAACCGCATCTACTTTGAGAATGCGCAGGGCAATCTGTGGGTGAAGTCAAGACTGCGATCGCTTCATTGACCGCTTTGGTACTTGGTGCTTCTCTAACTCCTACTTTTAGAGCTACTGCATCCAGATAAGGTAGATCTTCCAACCAACTTCAAAAACCAGTATTGCTAACTAAGCTAAAAAGCAACTATGAATCACTGGCAGCAAATTACGAAATTTTTTTGGTCAAACCTGGGTGATGATGAGTTTTTGGCATTCATCAAAAAGATAGAAACCTTGGTTTCCAAAGTGCTTTCGATCGCTATGTTGTGTGTGATTCTGACAGCGATCATTGAGCTATGCATTTTTCTAGTTCGAGAAGTCTTACTGAACAATAAACTTGCTGACCCCGATCAATTTTTTACAGCAACACTACTTTCCATTTTCGGCCTCTTTCTCAATATTTTAATTGCTCTCGAACTACTAGAAAATATCACGGCTTACTTAAGAAAACATTCTATTCAGTTAGAGCTAGTGATTATTACTTCATTAACGGCGGTTGCCCGTAAAATCATTATTCTTGATTTTAATAAGACTAGCGGTCTAGAACTAATTGCTTTGGCACTTGCTATCTTTGCTTTATCGATTAGCTATTGGCTGGTGCGTCAAACTCGTAAGCCCTACCCTTAACATTTGACTATCAGAAATAGTTACAGAATCTTGCAAAATGCAAAGGTTTTAGGCGAAATGCAATAAAAACATACAGGCGTTTCGTGCAATCTCTACCTTAAAGCATAGCCTTAGAACTATGTTTGCTCTTACAAGATAGGGAGGCATAGTTGATGTAGGTGTGCATGGTTCTAGACCAACCAAACCCAAAGCTTGTTGAAGAAGATGTCTTTGTCTTCCCGGCTTCCTTTGCTCAGCAACGCCTGTGGTTTATCGAACAACTCCTGCCAGGAGATTCTCTCTACGTTATACCGCTGGTCTTTCGGCTCACTGGGGCGCTACAGCAAGACTACCTTCAGCAAAGTATTCGAGCGATCGCTCAGCGTCATGAAAGCCTGCGCACCACTTTTGAGGTCATCAATGGGCAATTGATGCAGGTCATTAGACCTGAGTTGCCAGTATTCCTCAAACCGATCGATCTACGAGGTTTACCTGCAAATACTCGTGAAGCTATTGCTCTAGAACAAGTCTGGCAGGAGATTGGGCAACCCTTTCATCTCGATCGGGGAGTACTCTTTAAGGCTCATCTGTGGCAGCTACAAGATACAGAGTATCTACTACTTTTAGTGCTACATCACATTGTTTTTGATGAGTGGTCGAGTGGTGTCTTAATTCGAGAATTAGGCGAACTGTATACGGCCTCTGTTGAAGATAGACCTGTAGCACTACCAGAGTTGTCAATTCAATATGCCGATTTTGCTCATTGGCAACGAGCGTGGCTACAAGGAAATGCCTTAAATGCTCAGTTGCGTTATTGGAAACAACAACTAAAAGATATCCCAATTCTCAATTTACCGGGTGCTGCGTCTCGTCCTTTAACAACAAGTCATCAGGGAGCTAGCCAATTAATAGAATTGCCACAATGCTTACTAGATGACCTAGAGGAGTTGAGTCAAGAAGTAGGCGTGACGCTGTTCATGACCCTGTTAGCAGCGTTTCAAACACTGTTACACCGCTACACCGGACAAACTGATCTGGCGATCGGTTCTCCGATTGCGAATCGGCATCGCAGCGAACTAGAGGGGTTAATTGGCTTCCTGGTGAATAGCCTGGTATTGCGAACCGATCTGGCAGGTGATCCTAGCTTTCGTGAATTGTTAGAGCGTGTCCGAGATGTCACTTTAACAGCCTATGACCATCAAGATTTGCCGTTTGAAAAGCTAGTCGAGGAGTTGCAACCAGTCCGTAGCCTCAGCCAAAATCCATTGTTTCAAGTGGTGTTCGCCCTACAAAATACACCAATGGAGCAACTGGCATTACCAGGTTTAGTGCTGAGTCCCGTGGAATTAGAGACGAAAACGGCAAGGTTTGATTTAGAGCTATATCTCTGGAAATGTGGGGACAACTTCAGAAACCTTTGGGGTAAAGGCTGGCAGCAATCTGATGGGTTACGCGGAGTCATTGTTTACAACACCGATTTGTTTGATACATCCATCATTACCGCCCTAACACATCATTTTCAGACTTTGTTAGAGGGTGTTGTGGCTCATCCAGAGACATCGCTTTCTGAGCTTCCTTTATTAACCTCTGAAGAACAGCGAGATCTCTTACAGCGTTGGAGTAGTAATAGATCTCAATATCCTCATGATTGTTGTATTCATGAGTTATTTGAAGCCCAAGTGCGTCAACGGCCTGACGCGATCGCAGTTCAATTTAATCAGCAACCGTTTACCTATCAACAGCTAAATCAGGGCAGTAATCAACTAGCGCGATATTTGCAGCGCTTAGGAATTACCTCTGGAATGCCTGTCGGAATTTGTCTAGAGCGAGGTGTGGAAGCGATCGCTGCGATGTTGGCAGTTCTCAAAGCTGGAGGAGCCTATGTGCCACTAGATCCCAGCTATCCCGCAGAACGATTGCGCTTCATACTAGAAGATGCCGGAATTACAGTTGTTTTAACTCAGACAGATTGGATAGATGCACTTCCAGGGGATCACACAAAAGTTATTTGTCTAGAACAAGAATGGGATGCGATCGCTCAAGAATCTGATCAAAATTTGCTGGTTGATGGAACAGCTGATCAGCTTGCTTATGTGATCTATACCTCTGGCTCAACCGGGGCTCCTAAAGGTGTGATGGTGCCCCATCGAGCTGTAAATCGACTGGTATGTAATACCAACTATGTGCAAATAGAACCGAGCGATCGCATGGCTCAAGTTGCAAACCTTGCCTTTGATGCCGCTACCTTTGAAGTCTGGGGGGCGCTATTAAATGGTGCCCAACTGATCGGGATTGAACGAGAAACGACACTATCACCAAACGATTTTGCGACGGAATTGCAGCAGCGACAAGTTAGCATGCTGTTTTTGACAACGGCGTTATTTAATCAAACTGTTAGTCAAATTCCAACTGCGTTTCAATCTCTCAAATATGTGTTGTTTGGGGGAGAGATGGTCAGTGTTGATCGAGTGCGATCGGTCATCCAACAAGGTAAGCCTGAACATTTAATCCATGTATATGGCCCAACTGAAAATACCACATTCTCGACTTGGTATGAGATTCAGAATCTTCCAGAGAGTACGACAACGGTTCCAATTGGGCAGGCGATCGCGAATACTCAAGTATATTTATTGGATGCTTACTTAAATCCGGTCCCAGCGAATGTTATTGGTGAAATTTATGTGGGTGGAGATGGACTAGCGCAGGGATATTTGAATCGTCCAGAATTAACGGTCGAGACGTTTATCCAGACTGAGTTTGCACCCCTACTTTATAAAACAGGCGATCGCGCTCTTTACCGACAGGACGGCAACTTAGAGTTTTTAGGACGCACCGATCATCAAATCAAAATTCGGGGGTTTCGGGTAGAGTTAGGCGAGGTTGAAGCCGCGATCGCCCAGCATCCGATGGTAGAGACGGCAGTTGTGGTCGTGCGTGAGTTAGATCAAGATTCTCTAACGGAGACGTTACATGAACGACAGTTGATTGGCTATATTGTGCCTAAGGTAGATACAAAATTGACAGAAAGAGAGCTGCGAGTATTCTTGAAGCAAGCCCTTCCTGCTTATATGGTGCCTGCTGTCTTGATCATGCTAGAGATGCTGCCGCTCACTGCTAATGGCAAGGTCGATCAAAAAGCGTTGCCATCTCCTGAATCTACTATTGTCACAGAAATCAGTCCGATCATTTCACCAACCACATCTCTCGAAGCTTCCTTGGTTGAGCTTTGGGCACAACTTCTAGGGCAAAAACAGATTGGTATCCACGACAATTTCTTTGAACTGGGTGGACATTCTCTCTTAGCCACTCAACTTGTTTCGCGCATCCGCGATCGATTTCATGTGGAATTGCCGCTGCGTAGATTGTTTGAAACACCTACAATTGCAGAACTTGCACAAACCATCGAATCTCTAAAATGCTCAGAACCATCTAGCTTCTGCAATGCACCTGAAGGAACCTTAAAGACTGAACTGTGCCAAGAATTAAGCGATCGCAAAGCTGAAAAAATTGCACATCTCCCCTCTCTTCATTCAGAGTCGATTCAGCCTGCCTCACCTATTCAGGCAATATCTCAAAGCGCAAATCAAGAAAATATATTTCCTCTCTCCTTTGCTCAGCAGCGATTATGGTTTCTATACCAACTAGCACCTGATAACCCATTCTATAATGTGCCTGCTGCGATCCACTTGAGTGGGACTGTTAATCCAAGAGTGCTGGAGCGATCGTTTCGAGAAATTGTGCGTCGTCATGCTGCCCTCCGTACTACCTTCACAACCATGGATGGAGAACCTGTGCAAGTGGTCGGAACTAACAGCAATATTGAGTTAGGGATAGTGGATTTGCAGACGGTAGGTGCCAACGAGCGTGACTTGATCGGCAAACAGTTGGCTGCGGCTGAAGCTCAACGTCCCTTTAATCTCACGGCTGACCCACTATTGCGTGTGACGTTGCTGCAATTTAAGCCAACAGAAGCAGTTCTCTTGCTCACCATGCATCACATTGTCGCAGATGGTTGGTCATTGGGCATCTTGATTCGGGAACTAGCTTGTTGTTATACCGCTTTTGTAGAAGGGCGATCGCCTG
>CBIHQL010000093.1:0-10821 GCA_966211855.1 uncultured bacterium | reverse complement strand
CTTTAGCCGATCAGGTGCAATGTCAGCTTGGCAACTGGTTTATGTGTCAGTCAGTCGGTCAACTCGCCCGCGAACTTTATGGTTCTCAAGAAGGCTCTCATGCAACTCCGAGTGAAGTTGCCTTGACGCAATACGTTTACCCCGAAGCGATCAAGCACGCTCCTCTATCAGCAACGGTCGCTTCGGGGCATCGCATTTATGGAGCCGTTGATTTTCGCCAAAAATATCCTGATGGTCGCATGGGCTCAAACCCAGCCTTAGCGACTCCAGAGCACGGTCAACGGTTTTATGAAGTGGCAGTCAAGGAACTCAGTCAAAACTATTTGGAATTTTTAGGTACTTAATAGTCAGCGACCTTGGAGTTAGCGGGTAGCAACTAAAGCAAAACTAGGGCCATTAGGATGATCAGGGGTATCAAAGTTGATTTGAATATTCTGCAACCCAAAATGCTTTAGACAAGCCAGAATCTCGTCTCGGCGCATCCAACAACTAAAGCGATTGTTGCCACCACAAAAACTCATAGAGTTGAGTGCTGTCGCATACTCTTGACGGTGTAAGGTATGGCGGAACCCAGCATATTCTGCTTCTGTGCTACTTGGAAATCGAGCGGCTAAACCAGGGCTACGAGCCAAAATTTCTGGATCGTAGTAGTGAGTCCAGAGAAAAATGCGATCGCTTACTTGGGCTAACCGAGCCAGCAGCTCAACCGGACTGGTCATGTGGTAGAGCACGCCACTAGCAATGCAAAAGTCAAACTTGAGCGTCTCAGGTTGCGATCGCAAATACTCTAAGAAGTCACCACACAAAAAGCTAGAGCGGTTTAGCTGCAAAATTTCTTTGGCAATCAGACACTTCAAATAAGCGCGGGTGTTGGCTTCAATCGCTGTAATTGAGGCCGCCCCAGCTTGTTCGAGCATGTAAGTATGGCCTGCTTCTAGAGGGCCTAGTTCCAATCCGGTTTTACCAGCAACGCCACCAAATTGCTCAATCGCCCAGGTTATGCGGGAATCTTCAAATAGCGGCAATGGCCCAGCTTCTAGTGCTGCCAAGTCTCCTGGAAATTTAGAAGCCCACTCCCCTTTAAAGATATCCAAAGCGTTTTGAGTGCTAGGCGCCGTGGTCAGGTAGTAATCTAAAATCTGGTTGTTTGGGGCTGGCGATCGCAATAAAAACTGCCGTTTAACTACTGCTGCTAAGCGACTGGCCTGATGCTGAATGCGAGATTGAAACATAAGTAGAGACTTTGGCTAGCAGATTGAAAGAATGTGGTATCTATCATCCAGTCGCTCTGACAGAGGATCAGGGTTTTGAAACTCGATCCTCACCGTCAGCCGCAGCAGACTGAACTGCAACTATGTTTTTGACTTGCAGCAGTATCATACCAGCCTTGCTCACCCAGCCAGGGGAACTCAATAGCATTCCCCCTCACCCCTTACTCCTCACCCCTTACTCCTCACCCCTCACTCCTCACCAGTGTTGGCGGATCGACTTCTTCTCGCGATCGCCCTGGTAAAGCGGCAATCATGGCATCCAGAACTTTGGCAACCGGAATAATTTCCATCCCAACATCTGGGAAAGTTTGACCTTTGGGCACGATCGCTCGCTTGAAGCCGAGTTTCGCAGCCTCTTTCAACCGCAATTCCATTTGAGAAACAGGCCGGATTTGCCCACCCAAACCCACTTCTCCGATCAGCACAGTACGCGGATCAACCACGCGATCGCGGAAACTGGCTGCGACTGCCACTGCCACACCCAGATCGGCTGCGGGTTCACCGACGTTCAGGCCCCCAGAAGAGGCGACGTAAGCATCCAGCTTGGAGAGGGGAATGCCGACTCGTTTTTCGAGCACCGCCAAAATTTGCAGTAAGCGGTTGTACTCAATGCCCGTCGTCGATCGGCGTGGAGAGCTGTAGCTGGTGGGGCTAACCAAAGCTTGTAGTTCCACCACAATCGGGCGCGTCCCTTCACAAGCCACAATTGTCGCTGTACCAGGCGCTACTTCTTCTCGGTTGCCTAAAAACAACTCGGAAGGATTGGAGACTTCAGCTAACCCACGATCAGCCATTTCAAAAACCCCCAGTTCGTGAGTCGCACCGAAGCGGTTTTTGACCGAACGCAGCAACCGATGGCTAGCAAAGCGATCGCCCTCAAAGTACAACACGGTATCGACCAAGTGCTCCAACACTTTTGGCCCCGCGATCGCCCCTTCTTTGGTGACGTGCCCCACAATAAATAAAGTGATATGTTCGCGCTTAGCGACCTGCATCAAAGCCGAGGTACATTCCCGCACTTGGGATACAGAACCGGGTGCCGAACCCAAAGCCCCATAGTAGAGCGCTTGAATACTATCAATCACAGCCACGGCAGGTTTGAGAGATTCCAACTCAGCCACGACGGTTTCCAAGTCGGTTTCGGGGAGCAAGTACAAACTGGGTTCTGCGCCCTCAGTCGGTGTTGTTGCTTCTGGAAGCATGGGAGTTGTAGTACCCACCCCTAACCGTTGCGATCGCAGCTTCACCTGTTGACCCGATTCCTCAGCACAGACATAGAGAATGCGATGCTGCTGGCTCAGTCGATTGGCAACTTGCAAGAGCAGGGTCGATTTACCAATTCCCGGATCGCCACCGATCAAGACTAGAGAACCAGGAACAATGCCACCCCCTAACACACGGTCTAGCTCGCTATAACCTGAAGGGATACGGGCTTGAGGGTGATCAGAAATTTCTGGCAGGGTTAAAGCGGCGCGGGGTTGCGCTGGGCTTTTGGCAGAAGAATGCGACTTACCCGGCGATCGCGGCACTGCTGTAAGCCCAATCGGACGGCTAGGCGCAACAGCAGACTTGACAACTTGTTCCTCTAGCGAGTTCCAACTATGACAGGAGGGACACTTGCCAAAATACTGCGGAGATTCAGCGCCGCATTCATTACAAACGTATTGCGAACGAATCTTGGGCATTAGTTAATTAATCTTAAATGATCCCCAGAGTAAATTAATTGTTAAGAAAAACTGAAAGGCAGTGATATCGAGCCTTTTGGCGCTATTCAAATCCTCTGGTAGGGTACTATCTTAATGATAAAGTACTAAAAATTAACTATCAGAAATCCTACTTAAGGAGTGCGAGATCCATTGGAAAATCACAAAGAAAAAATACTAGTCGTTGATGATGAAGCTAGTATCCGCCGCATCTTAGAAACCCGCCTCTCCATGATTGGCTACGATGTGGTGACTGCTGCTGACGGCGAAGAAGCTTTAGATACCTTCCGAAATGCTTCACCCGACTTGGTTGTGCTCGACGTGATGATGCCAAAGCTAGATGGCTATGGCGTTTGTCAAGAGCTACGCAAAGAGTCAGATGTGCCCATCATCATGTTGACCGCTCTGGGAGATGTCGCTGATCGGATCACTGGGCTAGAGCTAGGGGCTGATGATTATGTCGTCAAACCCTTTTCACCCAAAGAACTAGAAGCGCGAATTCGCTCGGTGTTGCGTCGAGTTGAAAAGACAGGCACCTCAGGGATTCCCAGCTCTGGCGTGATTCACGTCAATACTCTGCGCATTGATACCAACAAGCGCCAAGTCTATAAAGGTGACGAGCGGATTCGCTTGACAGGCATGGAGTTTAGCCTTCTAGAGCTGCTGGTGAGCCGTTCGGGTGAGCCATTCTCACGCTCCGAGATTCTGCAAGAAGTCTGGGGCTATACACCAGAGCGTCACGTCGATACTCGCGTGGTCGATGTCCACATCTCTCGCTTACGAGCCAAGCTAGAAGATGATCCCAGCAATCCTGAATTGATTCTCACAGCTCGTGGTACTGGCTACCTGTTCCAGCGGATTGTGGAACCCGGCGAAGAATAATCTGGAAGTTCAGAGAAGCTTGGATACTGCCATGCCTGGGATGATTGTGTCAGTCAGGTTGCCAAAAGGCGGCTAGGCTCTGAATTGCTTAGGGCTTAGCTGCTAGGGTTGGGCGATCGCGATTCTCGACAAAAGACTGACGCAAGCCTTCACCGAACATGTCATAATTTGGGCGACACTCGGAACATTAGCAAATTAACTGCGGTGGCTGAGTGATTTATTGACGATGGTGTAAAAGCCATCTGATAAAATTTGTAAGGTTTCTATAACTTTGATCAATGGGACCAACTCGGGCACGAATCGCAATTGATGCAATGGGCGGTGACCACGCTCCCGCTGAAATCGTTGCTGGAGCCCTGCGAGCGCAGGAAGAACTCGGCATTGAAGCGTTACTGGTCGGCGACCCTGATCAGATCCAGGCTTCGCTGAAGCACCACAACAGCTCGGCACAGATCGAAATTGTCCCTGCGGAAGGAACAATTGAGATGACCGAAGAACCCTTAGGAGCGCTCAAGCGTAAACCTAAGGCTTCGATCAACGTGGCAATGGATTTGGTCAAGCAGAAGCGCGCAGACGCAGTGGTCTCAGCCGGACATTCGGGTGCGGCGATGGCAGCAGCTCTCTTGCGTTTGGGACGCTTGAAAGGAATTGATCGACCTGCGATCGGGGCAGTGTTGCCGACAATGGTAGCTGGCAAACCCGTACTGATCTTAGATGTGGGCGCAAACGTCGATTGCCGTCCCAAGTTTTTAGAGCAATTTGCGATGATGGGCACGATCTACAGCCAATACGTGCTGGGGAACGACAGCCCGAAAGTAGGGTTGCTGAATATTGGTGAAGAACCTTGCAAAGGGAATGACCAGGCGGTACGCACCCATCAAATGTTGCAAGACAACCCCGCAATCCCCTTTGTGGGTAATGCAGAAGGGCGAGATGTGCTCTCTGGCAACTTTGATGTGATTGTCTGCGATGGGTTTGTCGGCAATATCCTCTTGAAGTTTGCAGAAGCCGTTGGAGAAGTCGCGCTGCAAATCTTGCGGGAAGAATTACCTCAAGGGGTCAATGGTAAGTTGGGCGTGACCCTGCTGAAACCAAACCTGAAGCGGATCAAGCAACGGATGGATCACGCAGAGCACGGCGGTGGTCTGTTGTTGGGTGTGGATGGTGTGTGCATTATCAGCCACGGTAGCTCGCAAGCCCCTTCAATCTTTAATGCAGTCCGACTGGCGAAAGAAGCGATCGATCATCAAGTCCTCGATCGCATTCAAGCGCAATATCAGAAGACCAAGGCCCCTGTAAGTGACGGAGAATAATGGTGCTGCAAACTGGAATTGGGGTTGCCATTACCGGCAGTGGTTCAGCAGCACCGACAACTTGCTTAACGAATGACGGCCTAAGTCAAATTGTAGAAACATCTGACGAGTGGATTGCGACTCGGACAGGCATTCAACAACGGCGATTGGCTTCTGACCAAGATTCTTTGGCTGCTTTGGCAACTCAGGCAGCTCAAGGGGCGATCGCGATGGCAGGTATCGCCCCCACAGACGTGGACTTGATTTTGCTAGCAACTTCAACGCCAGACGACCTGTTTGGCACTGCCAGCAAGATTCAGTTTGAGCTAGGTGCAACCCGTGCGGTGGCTTTTGATCTCACGGCGGCTTGTTCTGGGTTTGTGTTTGGCATGGTGACGGCTGCTCAATTCATTCGCACAGGCGTTTACCGCAACGTGCTGTTGATTGGGGCAGATGTGCTATCTCGCTGGGTTGACTGGAGCGATCGCCGCACTTGTGTATTGTTTGGGGATGGTGCAGGCGCGGTGGTCATGCAAGCTCATGAGAGCGATCGCCTGTTGGGGTTTGAATTACGCAGTGATGGCACGCTCAACAGTTCTCTGAATTTAGCTTGCCAACCCCAACCCCAGGCTCTAACTTCTGAAGTCACGATTGGACAAGGCCGCTACCAGCCGATCACGATGAACGGTCAAGAAATTTATCGCTTTGCCGTCAAGCGCGTGCCGGAAGTGATCGAGAAAGCACTCCATCGGGCTGATCTGACGATTGAGGAAGTTGACTGGCTGTTATTGCACCAAGCCAACCAGCGAATTTTGGATGCAGTGGCTCAACGCTTAAAGCTCCCTGCCGAAAAGGTGATTAGCAACCTAGCTCGTTATGGCAACACTTCCGCTGCTTCCATTCCTCTCGCGCTGGATGAGAAAGTGCGACAAGGTGATGTCAAATCGGGGGATGTGATTGCTGCTGCGGGCTTCGGCGCAGGTCTTACCTGGGGCTCTGTGATCTTCCGCTGGGGCAAATAAATTTTGCTGTGTAAGTTGAGCGGCAAGAACTCTACTCAGATCTTGACCCTGCTCTGCTAGTTGGAATCTGCTGATTAGTTACTGATTGAAATTTGCTATGACCAAGACTGCATGGGTGTTTCCTGGACAAGGATCGCAGGCGATCGGCATGGGAATGGATTTGTTAGATCTGCCAGAAGCGCAAGCTAAATTTGCTCAAGCCGAGCAGATCTTGGGTTGGTCGGTCGTAGAAATTTGCCAAAGTGCGGAAGATAAGCTGTCAAAGACGCTCTACACCCAACCTTGTCTCTACGTAGTAGAAAGTCTGCTGGTTGATTTGCTGCGATCGCGCGGTCAAACTCCTGATCTCGTAGCAGGGCACAGTTTAGGCGAGTATGTCGCTTTATATGCGGCTCAAGTATTTGATTTTGAATCGGGTTTGCGCCTGGTGAAGCGGCGGGCTGAATTGATGGATAGCGCCTCTGACGGGATGATGGCGGCTGTGATTGGGTTCGATCGCGAACAGCTTGATCAGCAAATTGCCCAAACCCCGAATGTAGTCCTGGCAAACGATAACAACGCCGGACAGGTCGTGATTTCGGGCACGCCAGAGGGTGTAGAAGCGGTGCTAGGTCAAATCAAAGCCAAGCGGATTGTCCGCTTGAATGTGTCTGGAGCCTTTCACTCACCCCTAATGGCAGATGCAGCGGCAGAGTTCCAGCAAGTGCTAGAAACAGTCACATTTGCAGATGCTCAAGTACCTGTGCTGTCGAATGTAGACCCCACTCCGGCGATCGCGGCAGATGTGCTCAAGAATCGCTTAGTCCAACAAATGACAGGTTCTGTACGCTGGCGAGAAATTTCGTTGCAGCTCCCGCTTGAAGGCATTGAGCGGGTCGTCGAAATTGGCCCTGGAAAAGTGTTAACCGGGCTGATCAAACGCACTGCCCCCGACGTGGCTCTGGAAAATATTAGTACTCTTGCCGACCTCCCCGCTTAAGCACCCCTATGCCCAGAAGCCGCGAACCCGTCGTCAGCTCGATTCTCTACCACCTGTTCAAATGGTCGGTCGTCAGCCCCATGTTTCATGCCTACTTCCGAGGCCGGATTCATGGTGCGCATTATGTGCCACAGCGGGGGCCACTGGTGATTGTCAGCAATCATGCCAGTGATTTTGACCCACCGATCGTCTCTTGCTGTGTGCGTCGCCCGGTGGCTTATATGGCGAAGGAAGAGTTGTTTCAGGTGCCAGTGCTCAAAGATGCCATTCGGCTGTATGGGGCGTACCCGGTGAAGCGAGGGTCTGCCGATCGCAGTGCCATTCGAGAAGCAACCAAGGCTCTAGAAAACGGCTGGGCAGCAGGAATTTTCTTGCAAGGTACACGCACACCTGATGCTCGCATTCCTAACCCCAAATTAGGAGCAGCTTTAATTGCAGCCAAAACCCAAGCACCCTTGCTGCCTGTGAGCTTGTGGGGAACTGAAAAAATCATCCAGAAAGGCTCAGCTACCCCCCGCCCAGTGCCGCTCACGGTACGGATTGGTCAACCGATCGCTCCACCGCGCACAACCGATCGCGAAGAATTAGAGATCGTCACGCAGCAATGTGTCACCGCAATCCACTCCCTGCACGACTTGGGACGCTAAACGCTACGCTAAAATCAGCCGAGTGGCAAAGGTAATTTGACATGCAAGATTTAAGAGCAGATTTAGAGTCGATGCTAGATGAGGCTGAATGGAACTGGCTGATGCCTCATGCCCAGCGAGATCAATTGTTAGTAGTGTCTTCGGGTTTAGATTTGCTCGATGTTGGAGAAGCGATCGCCAGCGACAATACAGCGGCGGTACAGGTGTGGATTGCCGAGCAACTGTTAGCCAAGCCCACTGCCAATCAACTGTCAGACTGGAACAACGAACAAGAAAAGCGCTTTAATGCCCTGATTGTGCGGCCTTTCGTCTTGGTTCAAGAGCTTCCGGCTGCTTAGTCAGGGGTTGCAGGTTCGACCAACGCACTCAAAGCAGCTTTCACCAGATAGTAGAAAAACGGCTGAGAAACATTCACAATTTGGCTTTTCTGCCCTGGCTTGATCAGTTGGCCCTGCCGTTGGCCTTGTTCTAACACGAGTTCGTGGCCTTCAGAATTTTGGATGCGGAGTTCTCTGGCATTTGCTTTGGGAATTAGCTCACAAGTATAGGCGCGATCGCTATAGGAAAATGTGGCAGTTTTTCTGACTTCAGGACTTGCTTGAGCGGCTTCTGGAATTGGGCTAGGAAGGCGCACACCTACCAGTTCTAGCTCAACGCTGTGGTTGCCTTGCCATTCGTTGAGCCGCAATTTGTAGGCAATATCAACGCGATCAGGCAGGGGGTAATATTCTCCCCAACGCCAGGCGATCGCTTGCATTCGAGGTTTGAGACTAGGGCGCTGCGTCAACGGGTCGAGTTCGCTGTCTTGGCTTACCGTAATTTTTAGGTGAGTTTGGTCACGACCGAGAATGCGCTGCTCCACCACTTGCACGTTAGGCGTCCAAAAGACAGGGTCGGGGTTGGCGATGCCGCAGGGGTGCAGAATGTCGAGGTTGTCGTAGAAGTCGTGGGTTAACTCAATTAGCTGAGCCTGAGCATCGATTTTGAGGAGTGGCTTGAGTTGTTCGGGTTGGAGACAATTGCAGGCAAACGCTTGCAGCCGCTCTTGAAACGCACTCAGGTTGGTAGCAGCCAGGGTGAAGCCTCCCGCCGCTTGGTGACCGCCATGCTTTTCGAGCAGATCCTTGCAAAACTCCAGGGCTTCAAACACATGAAAGTCAGGGATACTGCGAGCCGACCCACGAATTTTTTCGCCATCGTCTTCGTAGGTGCCAATGAATACGGGCACACCGTAGCGCTCGACTAAGCGAGAAGCCACAATGCCGATCACGCCGTGGTGCCAGTTTGGTTGCACAACTACCAACACGCGATCGCGAGCCAAATCAATGTCGCTAGATTCAAACCAGGCGATCGCTTCTTGCTCAATTTGGGCACACAACTGCTGCCGTTGTTGATTGGTGGCCTCACATTCCATCGCCCGCTCAAAAGCGACAGCCATATCATTTGTGGTCAGCAGTTCGATCACAATCTGCGGGTCAGCAATCCGCCCCACTGCATTAATTCGAGGGCCAAGACTAAACCCCACGGCTTCGGGTTTCAGGGCTTTTGCACCCCCCAAACGAGCCACCTGCATCAGCGCCTGTACACCCGGTAGTTGGGATTGGGGCAACCGCAACAACCCCCGACGCACCCAACGGCGATTGACTCCGGTCAGGGGAGCTAAGTCAGCGATCGTGCCCAAGGTAAAAAGTTCAAGCAGCAAGTTGCTGAGGTCTTTGGCTTTGCCGAGTTGTTGCGCTAAGGTGACTGCCAAAATGTAAGCTACCCCTACCCCAGCAACTCCCCGGTAAGGAGAGTCTTCACGAATCAGTTTTGGGTTAAGAATGGCATTGGCGGGCGGTAGTTCTGGTGGCACTTCGTGGTGATCGGTGACAATCACGCTCACCCCCAGCTCTCTGGCTCTGGCGATCGGGACAGCCGCGGCAATTCCGTTATCCACCGTCAAAATCAGCCGCACCCCTTCACTGTGAAACTCTTCGACAATCCGCTGGTTAATGCCATAGCCTTCTTGCATCCGGCTGGGAATGGCGTAGTCTACCTGAGCACCCAAAAACCGCAGCGCCCGTAACAGCAAGGCAGTGCTAGTCATGCCATCTGCATCATAGTCGCCACAGATCGCAATTTTGTCTTGGTTGGCAATCGCACTTTGCAACAACTCCAGACTTACCGCCAAATCTGGGAAGTCCTCCAACGGAGATGGCAAAAGTTCAGATTCGGGATCTAGAAAGGCTTGGGCTAAGGCAGGAGTATCAATGCCTCGATTGACCAAGACTTGCGCCAAGATCGGCGATAAATGTGTGGTAGCTGTAATTTGCTCAACCTGTTCCGGCTGTGATGGTGCGATCGCCCAACGTTGATTGGGAAGGCGAGGACGACGAGGGGGGTCGGCGGCAGGCGGAACAGGTAAATCTAGCACGAACGCTTGTACTCCAAAGCACTCAGGTTATTGTACGGGAAGGAGTGGCTGAGAACCCCGTCCTTAACATGTTGCTTAGAAAATCGCGACTCGTCCATCATTGAGGACATAAACCGAGCGATCGCCAGGAGGCCGCCCTCCAGGCCGCAATTCAATCCGCAAAGTTTGTGGGTCGGGTTGCGAGAGTCTAGCAGCTAAAGGGAGAGCCGTGACATCCCAGAAAAACACCGAAATATTGGGGTCTGTGCCACCACCTCGCTCAAAGCGCAAAGACTGCCCCGGTCGCATCGGTACAGAATTGGTACCAAACACTTTTTGAAACTCGATCAAGCTGGCGGTTTGATTAACCACTTCTATTGTGATGGACTGACCCGGAATAAATTGCAGCGGTTTAGGTGGGCATTTCGAGGCACAGGTTCCTGCTAAAGCCGAATTAGGGGTGTAAACCTGACCCATCAAAACAGTTGTTGCAACCAGGAAGCTAGGTATTAATTTAGACATAGAAACAACCTAAAATACATAAATTCCTAATAGGAACGTGACACCGCAAATTGAGCTGCATTACTAAACTTCCTACGTGAATACTTTGCGGCCCCCTCCCGTCCCCCA
>CBIHQL010000092.1:0-10833 GCA_966211855.1 uncultured bacterium | reverse complement strand
TCCCTGGCGGGCATAGTGCATTTGAGACACATTGCTCTGCCCGCGACGCTTCGCGACCCATTCTGTCCGCATATTGAGTTCCTCGATAAACAGCTTCCCTCCGCTGGTATTACCCAGGTTCAGGTTCTAAGGGTCTGATCTCAGCCCAGACTCCAGGCACCCCTAGCTTGGTTAACGATTGTATCACCTGGGTCTTGACGGGATCACTGAGTTCTCAAATCTACGAAAACCTCAGCGTTTCGTAATTAAGCACGATCGCCTTCTCTCCTGAACTACACAAAAATCCCTTGTCCTGGAGCCAGGATATTGTCGGGGTCGTAGCGTTGCTTAGCATTGGTGAGTTTGCCCCATACAGGCTGAAAATGCTGTTTCCAGTCGGCTGGCGTTAACGTCACGGTACCAACTGGATAACGGTAGCCTCCTATAGTGCGGTTGCGTTCAAACAAATCTCGGTTAGAGGCAATCATTTGGTTAACTACGGCTGGGTCAGGTGGAGCTGTCCGCAGTAGCGAAAACAGGAAGGCAATATTCTCAGTAGGCGTGCGAAATAGTGGGCGAGTGAAGCGCCAAGTTTTGACAGGATAGAGCAAAATCGGGCCTTGACCTGTGTCTGCAAAAGTCAGTGTCGAAACCAATTCACCCACAAAGCGATCGATCGGACTATTGGGCACAAAAACGTCTAGCCAGGGGTGGGGGAACGACCAAACGCCTATCGACTTTAGAGTCTCAACAACAGGTTTTAAGCGATTGGCAAAGTCAAAATAAGTGGGGTCTGTAATTTGCTCCGAACCACGCAGATAGTTTAATCCAGCCAGTAGCACTGCATTATTTGGCTCCTTGGGTGGCGTGTAGAAGCTAGCTGCCTCTAGCATGTACCGCCAGCCACCATTGGAGTTTGGCACCACTTGTCCTTCTAGATAATCAAAGCGCTCATCGCTCACTAACAAGCGTTGATCTTGTGTATAAGTTGCTAGATCGTCATAAAACAGCAGGAAAACGCGAGCTTGTTGGTGGGCAGGAACAAGGCGAATCGTGGCTTGCACAATGATCCCGCACTGGCCCAAGCCTGCTAGGACTGCTTCAAATAAGGTTTGGTTTTGGGTAGGCGAACACTTTTCAAGCGTGCCTAAACCCGTGACCACTTCAAGTTCTAAAACCTGATCGACCTGAACACCATACCGATGACTGGCTCCACCAATGCCACCTGCAGACAACGTGCCGCCAATCGAGAGTTCTAGATAATCCGTTAGAACGGGAGGAGTTAAACCTTGAGCGATCGCAGCTTGCAAAAGTTGAAGCCACAGTACGCCTCCTTCCACCTTGGCTCGGTTCGCGCCAATCTCGACAATTTGATTGAGGGTGCTCATGTCGATCACAACCCCTGCCTCAACTTGAGCTTGACCGTTGGTAGAGTGACCTTGACCTCTGGCGGCAATTTTGAGCTGATGAGCGCGGGCAAACTGCACCATTTTCACAATGTCAGTCTTGGAACCTGGTTTCAAAACTGCGATCGGTTGGTGATGCACAATGTGCCCAAAGTCATCGGCTGCGGCCTGTCGGGTTGCCTCATCGGTGTAGATCGCGCCATCTAAAGGGGGTAATTTGGCAAAGCTTACAGTCGATTGGGCACTGGCAGCGGTTACCCAAGCTCGACTCACCACATCAAATCCGATGATGGCACTACCAGCGAGTAATCCTTTGAGAAAGGTACGACGGGAGGAGCGATCGCGCATAAACATCCAAATTTAAGCGTCAGAAGCACAAGGGAATTTCACCAGACTATGAATTTTTAACGCTCAAAGATGGAAAAGAAACTTAAATTTTACTTTCTACATAATCAAAAATATTTCTCTACCCTAAGACGGATGATCCCGAAAAAATTCTGAGAGCAAAAACGTAAATATTTGTTATTCTCAGTACATTCCAAATTTTTAAGTGTAAAAAGTTCTGGAATTCTCCCAATCCCTGAACGATCACGTGTCTGTAGCGCTTAACAGCTTAGTGACCCTAAAGTTACCGTCTAACTAGAGACTGACTGCTTTGGCAGAGTTGGATCGGTGCTTTGCGAGTCATGTCCTGAGTTGATTGAAGTGCTAGAGCAGAGGCGATCGCGCTGGGATTTATTCAGCTAACTGCCGATTGCCACCGCCATGTCGAAAAAAGCACTTTGGGGCGTGATTGTCGCTCTACTGATGGTCTGGTTCCTGCCACAACCCGCGATCGCTCTCTCTCAAACGCCTGAGCCTGGTTTAGGCGCGCCTACAGCATTGGCCTCCAACCATTGCCAAACTCAGCCTCAAAACCATTTAGGGAGTTCTGAGCCAACAGCAACGAGCCTGAACCTCAGCGTTTTACCCAAGATTGGGGCGGCTCATCTGCGCTCTGGCTTGTTGCCCGGAACCATCATCGGCGGACACTACGAAGGGATGTTGCGGCTGTTGCAACAGCACTACACTGCTTCAGGCCAGTTAGATGAGCATCTCGAAGAAGCGATTCAACAGTCGATCGCAGAAGAGTTAGCCAACGCGGGTTACAACGTTAGTAGCTCTGAAAGCAGCTCTTTGTTTGACGAACAAATGGTTGAGGAGGCAGAGCCAGTGCGATTTTTGATTGGCGGTACCATCACCAAAGTTGCACTGAATTCTTATAGTTCCTGGCTAGACAGCCACACCAGCGACCAACGCACAATCAAGTGGGAGATTTTCGATCGCGACACGAATAAAGTGATTGCCCGTCAAGAAACTACTGGAGAGGCGATCGCACCCGGCATTGACAACCCAGCCGCAACATTTGACGCAATTCGGGCTAGTTTTCAAGCATTGCTGGCGCACCCCAAATTCACTGATGTGTTGCAACAAGCCGCTGCGCAAGAGGTAATCTCAGCCTCAGCTACCTCCTACCAGATTGCGGCACTTCCTAGCCCTACCGAAGCGCTTACCGTCGAGCAAATCGCCACTCACTCTATCCCTGCGATCGTTGGTATTCGCACGCCAATAGGACGGGGCAGCGGTTTTTTTATTGACGATTCAGGGTTAATTCTCACCAATCATCATGTGGTTGGGTCGGCATTTTCGGTGCAAGTGAATTTCTACGACGGTTCAACCAAGGTAGGGCGGGTCGTCAAGCGCAACCCAGCTTTTGATGTGGCATTGGTGAAAGTTGAGGGCGATCGCGATGAAATTGCCGCCTTGCCATTAGCGGATCTCAATACCGTCAAAGTTGGGCAAGAAGTCGTCGCGATCGGTAACCCTCTAGCGTTTTCTAACAGCGTGACGAAGGGAATTGTCAGCGGCATTCGCATGGTAGGGAGCCGAGATCTGATTCAAACCGATGTCGCCATTAACCCCGGCAACAGTGGTGGCCCATTGCTCAATCAACAAGGTGCGGTGATTGGCATTGTCACCGAGAAAATGGTCAGCCGAGGCATTGAGGGCATTGGCTTTGCGCTGCCAATCGCGGAATCGTTGCACAAGCTGAATATTCACGTTGCTGCCCCAACCCTAGCCTAGAAAACCCCAGGCTCAACCTTCTCGTTGCCAGTTAATCGGCACACTGGGCGGTGAGAGCCATCCCGGATATTCTCCGGTAGCTTGGGTTTCTTCATCCAAGACTTTCACGACTGTATTGTAGATGTCTTCGGCTTGCTGATAGGAGTTGCCAATGCTAGTCAAGCCAAGTTTGCCAAACTCTGAGAGCGCTCCCATCAGGTGAAAGACCGTACCTGTCTCGGTGCTGCTGTCGAAGTGCAAACGGTGATGGGCAATGATATCCATCAGGTCGTTGGGCAATAACCCGCGATAACGGTCTTTTTGCAGGTTATCAGTGGCAATGTAATATTTGGGTCGGCCTTGCTGACTGTAAAACAACCCACTCGATAACTCATAACGACCATTGGTCAGTAATTTGAGTGTCATAAACGGGTGAGTTGTGCCGCCCTTGCGCAAGTTAATTTCGATCGCTTGTAAGTCCCAGTGTTCGCGATCGCCTTCATGACGAGATACGGCAAGAAAGTCTACACCAAACCGTTCTAATGCTCCCTTCTCAGCTAGATTTTTGCCAATTCGCCGCCCTAGCTCTTGCAGTTGCAGCCGATACGCTTCATCAGCCGGGAACCGACAGCCCAAGTAAATCTGTCCATCGGGGCCACCCAGAATTTGGTCATGGGTCGAGAGAATTTCGACCTCACCTGAGGGAGTAATCCGGCCTTGGACGCTGGGCGATCGCTTGACCTCACCTTCAATAAACGCTTCGACGATCGCTCCCAATTCAGGAATGCGGCTCCCAAAATTTACCCAGGTTTCAGCTTTGGCTTGAAAACTCATGGTCGAGAAGTGCTGATGAATGGCAGCTACCCGCTCGGCAACCGTGCCTTTTCCTGGAGCCACTTGCTGAATTGGCCTCAGGTCTAGCAAAGCATTTCCCTCTCCCGAAAAGCCTTCATTCAGCTTCACGACCATGCGCTGCAAGTGGGGTTGCCGTTCCCACAAGGCTGCTGCCTCTTCTGCAAGAGTCTGGGCATCGTGGACAAGTTCGCAACCATCCGGGTAAGGTACGCCACATTCTGCAAAAATCTGCCGACTGCCACTCTTTGTACCCCAGTAAAGTAGATCCGGGTCTACTGCATAGAGCGGCACACCCAACTGACACGACAGATCGCGCTCTAGCGGAGTCGAGTTATAGCAGATCATGAACGATTTATCGGGGCGAACCGCGTGACGAATTCGTTCTAACAACCGGGGGCGTTCGAGGATCTTCTCAGCTAGAGACTTATTCGCCGAATCGTAGGCCGACAGCAGCAGCAAGCGATCGCGAGCATGGGAAAACGGAATCCCTGGCAAAAGATGCAAGTAGTAATCAATAATGCTGGGGTGGAGCGGTTGCGAGGTCACATAAATCAACCGCGTCCGAGGGTTGCGCAGCCGAATCAGCGAAAATAACAACCGCTCCTCATAATAATAGTTGCCTTGAATCTTGAGGAGTTCTCGCTGATCGAGGCTCAGGGAGGGGATCACAAGAATATCGGCGTCGCTGGGATCGAAAGATTCGATAGCCTGCCAGCGATCGCGAAGTTGAGTCTGGAGCCGACGAAAGTGCTCCGCTTGCTCAGAAGCCGAGAGGTCTAGCGTTTGCATGGCCCTCCAAGGCGGGTCTTGCCTGGGTAAGTCTAATACCAGCGATTCTACCTGGCACCCAGCAAACTATACCTCTACCGTACGAGCAGAGCGGTTATAAAACCTTAAAATTTATAGCTCAATACTCTCACCACTGGCCCTTCTGGAGGTAGATCACCCGGTTTGATCGTAATGGCATCACTCTGCACGCGGCGAATGTTCATGCCTTCCATGAGCGCTAAAAACTCATCGACTGCGACAATGTCACAAGCAGCTTCATCTGCCGCCGCAGTGCGATAGTGGGTAGGAATCACCACCTTCGGGTTCAACATCTGAACGGCTTGCTTAGCTTCTTGCGGGGTGTAGGCTTTGGGGCCACCTCCCACGGGTACCAGCAATACATCTGGGCGACCCATCAGAATTTTCTGCTCTAGGGTGATGGGGGCAGCGGCTCCTCCGAGATGCAGAATCGTGACTCCACCTTGAGTCCAACGCCAGGTGACATTGCTGCCAAAACGACGACCCTGCATGCGATCGTGGTCGGTAGCAATACCTTGAATCTGAATGTCACCCACTTGGTAAGCACCCGGCTGATACAACAGCTTGGGGTTTCCGGGCACAGATTCAACCGCACCTTCATCAAGGAGTTGGCTACTAATCAAGACCAAATCGGCATTGACATTCGGGCTGCGATATTTTGCAGTACAACCGAGAGGACGGAAAGGATTGGCTAAGATGCGCTGCCCACTACCCGTAAATAAAAATGAGGTGTGCCCCAACCATTGAATCGTCACACCGTTGGGTGTTTGCGCCCGAAGTTTGTCAAACCCCGCAGCTAGACCTGTACCCACCGCCGCTAACAGACTGGCTTGGGCGTAGCGCATCAATTGTCTTCGTTTCATACCACTCCTCAAAATTCCCGTCAGATCATCCCACGCGTTCGAGCCGTTAGCAGTTAACTACTAGCCACTAACCGCTAGCTGGCGATCGCTCACCATCACTAGAAAGTTCCGTAGAATCTGCTTTCCAGAACTTGTCAAAATACTCTCTGGGTGAAACTGGACGCCTTCAATATGCCGATAGTTCCGGTGGCGGACGCCCATAATCGTGCCGTCATCAACCCAAGCCGTGACTTCTAAATCATCTGGGCAAGTTTGTCGCTCAATCACCAAGCTGTGGTAGCGCGTAGCTGTAAAAGGGTTTTCCAAGCCGCGAAACACTCCAACTCCGGTATGGTGAACTAATGAGGTCTTGCCGTGCATTAGTTCTGGTGCCCGGACAATATTGCCACCAAAAACCTGACCGATGCTCTGGTGCCCCAAGCAAACTCCTAGAATAGGCAGCGTTGGCCCTAACTGACGAATCAGCTCCAGAGAGATACCAGCATCATCTGGACGGCCTGGCCCCGGAGAGATCACAACAGCCGTGGGTTGCAGTTGCTTGACCTCTTCGAGAGAAATCTTGTCATTGCGATATACCTGCACATTGGCAGCTACAGGCAACTCTGCCCCTAACTCGCCTAAATATTGCACCAGGTTGTAAGTAAAGCTGTCGTAGTTATCAATGACGAGAATCAAGCGCGTTTACTCCTAGCAATGAGAGCCAAGAACTGAACAATGATATTTGTAGTTTGATTCAGTTGTGGGCTTAAATCTTAGCCTAAAGCAGATTGAAGCACTTTCAAAAGTGGCGGCAGTAACAAAGAACCTGCAACTAACACAGCTGCCAAAGCAGAGACCAATACCGCTCCGGCTGCACAATCCTTGGCGATCTTAGCAAGTTCATGATAAGACTGCTTGACTGTCAGATCTACAACCGACTCCAGTGCTGTATTCAACAGTTCCATCGTCAACACTGCCCCAATCGTTAGACCGATAATTGCCATTTCGACAGCACTGAGTTTGAGAAAGACACCCAAACCAATGGCTGCGATGCCAACGACTAGATGAATGCGAAAGTTACGCTGAGTCCGAAAGGCGTAGGTCAGACCTGCCCAAGCATATTGGAAGCTAATCCAGAGGCTAGAAGCGACTCGCCAAGATAGCTCACGATTGGGCTTAACAACCACCTTGTCACTCACTTTGTTGGGGGGCTGGGTTGAGAGGTCTGGAGACATAAGCAGGGGAACACTGGCAAACGTAGGCAAATCAAGCTTTTGAGGCTAGTGCGTTGTCATTTCAATCAACGGGGTGCAGCTAAGCTCACGAGTTGACTATCGCGCAACCTGACAATCGCGACTTTGGTGTAGCAGTCTATCCTGTCTGCGGGATAAAACCAACCCTTTGTAGCAGAGCTTCCTGCTGACTTAACATTCGCATCAACCTAGCTTCATCAGGATGGTCCCAACCGACTAAATGCAACAAGCCGTGAGCTGCTAACCAAGCTAGTTCTTGCGTCAGAGAATGGCCTTGCTGCTGCGCTTGCCGTTGAGCTGTCTCGACTGAAATCACAACATCTCCTAGGTAGAGAGGCAGCGATCGCATCTCTGCTGAGTAAGGCACATCGACTTCTAAAGCCGCAAATGCCAAGACATCTGTTGGGCGATCAATCTGGCGATATTGAGCATTTAGCGTGTGAATTTCGGGGTCATCTGTCAGCCGCAAACTGAGTTCGTATGCTTGATCAGACGACAGCGAGATCTGTGTAGGTTCCTCAACTTGGGTCAACGCTTCTAGCCAGTTACAAAACCATTGCTCCCAGGTGGCTTCGTCAATGGGTGCGATCGCTTTCTCATCAGCCGATTGATGCTCTGCTGATTTTAATTGTGAATCCTCTGTTTCAGTGTCGGCGTTGTCATAAAAGCAATCTTGCACGCTGACTTCAACTTGCACCCTAGAGCCTCCCCAAAAATTCGTTCTTTATCTGCTAGCGCGTCAGATAAGCCAAGCCAATCAAAACTCCAAATAAACCCACAGTGGTTAGGGTAAAGTGCCAAAGTGACTTGCCACCTTTACGCACCATGTTACGCATTGCCAACTTGACATAGCTGGGCTGCGGCTCGGTCGCATTATTCTCAGTAGCAGGAGCCGTTGTCGTGGCAGAGTCAGAAGATGAGGAGCTAGAGTTCATAGGGCCAATCGCAAAAGCCAGAATGATAGGAATTGAGTTTGGGAGGTTCGTAAATTTTCACAGATGCTAGTCGCCGTATCGTAGCGTTTTAGCGATCGCAGCTTTGATGAATTTCACGAAGCCACTGTTGTTTAAATGTAACAACATGTTTGCAAATCATCATCAAGATCATCGCATAAGTCGGGATACTTCGTCTGCCTCTCTATCTGCGGATGGTTACATCAAAACCCCTACAAAGCTTCCAGAAGGCAAACTGTATAGGGGTTGATGTCACACTATTCCTCAAGCACACCTTTAGTTGATGAGCTAGGCAGTTTGTGTCTCAACTAACTGATTGTCTTGACGCAGGCAGGCTTGAATGAAGGGGTCTAATTCACCATTCATCACATCGGCGATCGCGGTCGTTTCTACCCCGGTGCGCAGATCTTTGACCAACTGATACGGGTGGAAGACATAATTGCGAATTTGGTTGCCCCAAGCGGCTTCGACCATGTCACCCCGAATGTCAGCAATTTCTTTAGCGCGTTGCTCTTGGGCAATGATGAGGAGTTTGGCCTTGAGGATCACGAGGGCTTTTTCTTTGTTTTGCAACTGCGATCGCTCTTGGGTACAACGCACAGCAATCCCCGTCGGCAAGTGGACAATGCGTACAGCAGTTTCTACTTTGTTGACGTTTTGCCCACCTTTACCGCCTGCGCGAGAGGTGGTAATTTCTAAGTCCTTGTCAGGAATATCTAGTTGGACCGAGTTGTCAATCATCGGCATTACTTCTACCCCAGCAAAGCTAGTTTGGCGCTTACCATTGGCATTGAACGGTGAAATACGTACGAGGCGATGGGTACCTTTCTCGACCTTTAGATACCCATAGGCATACTTACCATCAATTTCCAAAGTGGCAGACTTCACCCCTGCTTCATCACCTTCCGAAATTTCCGCAAGGTGGACTTTATAGCCGTGATCTTCACCCCAACGCGTGTACATCCGCAACAGCATCTCCGCCCAATCTTGAGCGTCGGTACCACCCGCCCCCGCATTAATTGTTAGAACTGCGCCTTTAGTGTCATAAGGGCCAGAGAGCAATTGCTGTAAGTCCCACTGTTCGAGTTCGCGGCTGAGTTGCGTGATGCTCGTCTGCGCTTCTTGGAGTAAGCTTTCGTCGGCTTCTAACTCAAGCAACTCCAAAACCGCCTTGGCATCTTCTAAGCTGGCTTTCCACTGACCCAACTGGTCGATGTGAGATTTTAAGTCGTTGAGTTCTTGCAGAGTTTGCTGAGCGGTTGTTTGGTCATCCCAAAACTCAGGTTGAGCCGCAATTTGTTCTAGGTCTTGAATTTTGGCATTCAGCGCTGGAACGTCAAAGATAGTCCTGGGTTTTACCCAGGCGCTCAGACAACAATTCGACTTCGCGTTTTAGCTCTAGTTCGTCCATATGTATTAAGTTGTTGGCTCCTCAAACAAACGTTGCATAGTTCATCTTAGCGACCTAAGGCGATCGCTCGTTGACTCCAAGTAGGCAAAAAATAAAGCTGTAGCCTCAAAGACCACAGCTTTTTCAAGATTGAGTCAACCGATCTGACCCAGAATTGCAGCGATCGCGCTATCTAGTCGCGGCTATTGAGCGCAATTAGCAATCTCAAGATAAAGACAAACAGATTGATGTAGGTGAGATACATCGATAAGGCTGCGGGTAGATATTGATCGTCTCGGTATGCACGCGGCAACACATAGAAGTCAACGACAGCGGCCCCAGCAAACAGACAAACCCCGATACCCGAAATTGCAATTTCTAACCAGGTTGGGGTGTAAATACCGAAAACCGCCAACAGGACTTGAGCGACAAGCACGACCAACAGTGCAATGATGCCCAGGCGAACAGTTTGCGCTAAAGCTAGCCCATCTTGCTCAGACAGGTTAGAGCCAATTTGTCGCGCCGCAATGAAGGTAACACCACAGCCTAATGCCGCAAAACCAATCCCGGTAAAACCGACACCTGGAGTTCCGAGGGCGACTGCAATCAGGCCAGTCAAGGTATAGCCTGACAACAAACTATAGGTAGCGAGCAGGGGGAGAGCAACGCTATTCTGGCCTTTTTCCGCTACGCTCTGCGCGACAAAAAAGAGAATTAACTCCAGAATCAATGCACCCCAAAAAGTTGGGAAGAATAAGCTTGGGTTGGCACTAAAGACTTGTAAGCCCCCGTAGGTACCTAATGCAGTCAACAGTAGCCCTGCACCCAAGAAGGGCAACGCATTCGCAATTACATTCGGACCAATTAAGGCTTGGGTTTTAGCCTCACGAATGGCATCGCGGAAGTTACTGGTATTGCTCATATGACTTCCTTAATCCATCAGCAGTAGAGTTCCATTACACCCATTGTGACGCAGATCTGGATTCTCTGGCTGCTTCACCAACTCACACGCTGAGTTTAGACGTGAGGGTATTGCGAGTTCTTAAAAGAACGTCAAACAAGCTCAAGTAAAGACAAGTAGAGGGTTCAAGCGTTCTCTGCCTAGCGTTACTTACGTATTTCCGCCGACGGCCTTAGGGAGGGGTCTACGGAGTACCGTAAAACAACGATAGTTTGCTTATGCAGAACTGGCGAGAATGAGTTCAACTCTGATGCAAGGCTTGTCGAGATGGCTACTCAATCTTC
>CBIHQL010000091.1:0-10874 GCA_966211855.1 uncultured bacterium | reverse complement strand
TGAATAAAGCTATTACTTCTGCTAGAGGGATAGCAATTAAGTTATCGCTAATCTTAACTTTGTTTGTGAGAGTTTATTTGTGATTAATTGGCTCACTTGGGGTTAACCGTATTCGTTACAGTTGGCATCAAAAATTCTCACAGTTTTCAACAATATTAGAAATAACGGAGTCTTAAATAATGAAGAATTTGATTTCTCAAGCGATGAGCTTTGTCGGGTCACTGTTTTCTAGCTTGCAAATGAAGCAACTCTTATCAATTGCTTTGGTTGGTTTCTTTTTGTTGACCAGCCCCCTTGCAGCCAGCCCTAACAGCAAAGCAGCGAGCGATCGCATCAATGCTGTAGCTCACCAAAATGATTCTGATCGCCCCAAGACCACGGGTGAGTGGAAGCAAGAGGCTCGTCAAGTAGAAAAGACGGGCAATCGCTTGGGACGTATCGGCAAAGAGTCAGCCGAAGCGGTTAAAGATTGGGGCGGCTTGTACCCTGATACTGCTGAGCGGAGTGCTCAAACTTTAGATGAAAATCAAGCTCACTCTAACTCTCGACGCTAAGTTAGGATTTGCCTGCTAGGGGTAGGGTGAAACTGTGAGCGATCGCATTTAAATCTGGCACTATTGCTAGGGCAGTCTCATCAGTCTGAGTTACAATCGGCGCTCAAGTGGTTCTTTGGCTCTTTAGTCAGTTTAACTACGTCACTTAGTGCAGTTGCCCTACCCCAGGCCATGCGACCTAACCAATTTTTGCGCTTCTTTCGACACTTAAACTGGCAAACCCTAAGGCAAGTCATTGACTGTGCAGGAAAACAACGTCTCCCCGGCTTATCGGCTGAAATGGCATATAACGCTATGCTGGGGATGTTTCCTGCTATTTTGGCAGTCTTAACCGCTATTGGCTTATTTGAATCACTCGGAAGCACCCTCTACGATTTAGCAAGCCAGCTCAGCCAAGTCGCCCCTAATGAAGTGCAAATTTTGGTTCGCAACTTTGTTCGTGGCATTAGCCAATCGCGCAATCGTAGCTTATTCTCGTTAAGTTTTATTGCAGCAATTTGGGCTTCTTCCGGGGCTTTGAGTGCAGCAATGACTGCTTTTGATCATATTTTGCAGTTGCCACCTGAGAAAACACGGCCCTTCTGGAAAGCCAAGCTCGTTGCCCTTGCTTTAACGATTGGCACCATTGTGCTGTTAGTGGCAGCTTCTTTTTTGGTATTTATTAGTGATTTATTAATCAAGCATATTGCCAGCCAAAGCAGCTTTTTAGGGACGGGGCTACTATCTACGTGGCGACTCTTGAGTTGGCCTTCAGCTTTAAGTATCGTTTCGGCAGCTTTTGCTTTTATCTATCGTTATGGGCCGAGCTATTGGCAACCTGGCACTCCTATCTGGCCTGGTGCTGTGTTAGCGGCTATTTCTTGGGCAACTATTTCTGGACTGTTTCGCTTTTACGTTTCTCACTTCGGTGATTACAACCGAGCGTATGGAGCAGTTGGAGCCGTGATCGTGTTGCTGTTATGGCTTTATTTAAGCTCTTTAGTGTTGTTAGTTGGCAACTTACTAAACGTAATTGTAGGAACAGCAATGCAAAACCAGCCGAGTCCTACTACCAAGCTACCGGGCTCGCTGCAAAGTAGTTACAACACCACTCCCAATGGTCAATATCAACAGTATCCAAAGAATCGAGCTGGGAAGAAACGATAAGATGGCTAACCCTCGGAGGATCCAAATGGCTACAGTCATGCCTAAGCACAGGTAAAAAATCTTGCTGGTCGGATTTTTTGCGAAGTTTCTCACGGCGGTTCCTGATATTGCCCCCTATATTGTGGCACGAGATACGCAAGACACCAGGCGACTACAGAGATAATCTGTAGGTAAACATTAAGCTGTGACTGGTTCACTAAAATTTTGGTGAATCTTCAGGTTGGAGCCTACCCCTTTCGAGGGGAATCCAGTTAAGGTGGTGATTAAAGAGCGTAAATCACTGCTAGTCAAAATTGAGTTTGCCTGAGTTTCGCGATCGCTCGTTTACCTAATTTTCAGCTTGTATCAGGAGGCCCTTGAGCCGCATGCTTGATTCTGAGTTTCTGAATTGTCCTAGCTCAGCATCTCCCTTCCGCAGCCAGCGAGACCAGATCGCGCTTCTAAATGGCGAAATTTTGGTTAGCACCAGACAACATACCGCTTGGGGCGGAGCAGTTACAGCATTAATGTATTTGCCGCTAGGGCGATCGCTGACTTGGCAACATGTGACCGATTATCCGCGTTGGGTGCATTATTTTCCCGATTTAGTGCGTAGCGAAGTCATACATCGGGGAGAAAGCTTAGAGCAAGGTAACAAACGCCTGCATCAAGTTGCCACCAAAGCTTTTCTCTTTTTTACGGCTCAAGTGGAAGTGTACCTGCGGGTTTTTGAGGTTGTACAGCAGAAAGTTCATTTCCACCAAGAACAAGGCAGTTTTTTAGATTTTGGTGCTGAGTTGATTTTGCAAGATTGTGGCTCTGGCACTTTATTGACCTACTCGGTACAAGCTACACCTTCCATTCCGGTGCCGAGTATGTTTGTTCAACAAGCTATGCAGCTCGATTTACCCGCCAATATGCGTAAGATGCGGCAAGTTTTGTGCAGGTCATGAGATTGAGCCAAGCTGGGTTGAATTAAGTTTTAGGAAGTCTGTGTCATCTCACCCAATTTGTAGGTTCCGCGATCGCTAATTGTCCCTCATTCTTCTGAGTGATTATGACTTTAATCTTTCCCGCTTCTGTCTGCACCTTCTTATCTCGATTGAGCCGGGTGCGATCGCTCACTGCATCCGTTGGTACTGTAGCCCTCTCGTTAAGCTTGGGCTTGCCGACTTTAGCAGCGCCAACCACGACTCCGATTGACTCCGGCGCGGCGCAACGACTCAACCAGATGTTTTCACCTGACATTCAAGAAGTTCTCAATTCTTGCGCCACTGAAGGTAGCGTCAATTTAAGTGCAGGTGCCGATCAAGATGGCTCTGTCATTTGTCAGGATGGCACTCGCAGCTCACCAGTCCGATTTAATGAGTATGTCAACACGGTCTCCGATTTCTTGGCAGGTAGTTTTTTGATCGGGGTTTATGGCGCGCTCAAAAGCTATCCGGGGGTACAAACTGAGATGATCACGAGTTACCTGACAACTCCTGATGGTGAATCTTCTCTGCGTGAAGCCCTCAGCAACGCGATTGCAACCAGTGGTTTAGTACCTTCTGAATCACCTCAGTCAGTCAATACTTTGACCGACAAAGTAATGCAGCGATCGCTCCCCATCTTGCAAGATACCAACCAATTCAACAATCTTTTAGGCACAACTGAAGAGTACAAAAAAGTTGCCCAAAACTTTTGCAAGGCTCCTGGCATGAGTGTCACAGAAGCAAAAAATCTAGTACCTAATCTTGACGCAGCACAGCTCTATGCCATTTGCGTCCAAGAGTCAGGGTTATCAAAAGAAGTTCAACAGCAAATTGAGCAAACTGACCCTTAGTAGACCAGAAATAAACGCCTAAACCTCTGGTTGGACAATCTGCAAGATGCGAGCAACATAAGCCTGATGCTGTTGTTCTTGCTCTGTTGTCGCTGCCTCGTCTAGCTGGTGAGCGTCAATTTTTGCTTGCGGCGATCGCCTGATGACACTTTGTGAGATCACGGCTGCGATCGCAACAGAATATGTGTTTGCCACTTCCATTGATGGTGCAAGCAAATTGCTTTGGTGCTTTTACTCAATCAACATGACGCTCAAGTTTTACCTGAAAGTCTGAGAAGTTTAATGCTTTGTGTTATAAAAATTACTTTAAGGTTCAGCAAAATTCTGCAAATATACGGTAAAGTTCTGCATAATACTGTGGTGAGTCTGCTTCATCTCGATAGACTATTGCAGGGTAGATAGATAAAAAATTTAGAGATATGGAGTATTTCTTATGAATATATATTTAGAAGAGGGAGCCCACAAACCTGACAACGGCACTTCTAACCCTCAAGCTACAGAGTCAGTAACGGATAGAGCACAATCACCAGCCACTAAATTTATTGAAAACAAGGTCGATCCTTTTATTAAGGAATATCAGTTTCAAGTAGACTTTAATAGGATTCTAGGGATTACCTTTAGTCTGACTGCTATCGGCTTGAGTTTGGGTGTGACACTGGCTGGTATTAGAGGCAATGCTCCTCTAGCCGCTGGTTTAGGAGCTGCTTCAGCGGCAGTTCAGTCTGCATTTGGCATTTTCCCACTTGAAAAAAGAGTATGGTTTTATCGAGCTAGTGTTGCTGAGGCTCACAAAATCAAATCTTTAGTTGAATATAAAGCTGGGTATAGCTTTGAACAGGCGATCGATGAGTTTGAAACCTTAAGAACCAAAACATTAACCCAAGAACCATTAAACTCCATTCCTGACTCTTTCTCTCCCAATGCAGTCACAGATAAGCAGCCCAATCGAGCGCCAGAGAATGTTTAGCAGTGCTTGCTACTGACAACGCATTCGATATCTTATGTAGAACGACATCATATTGCTGGAGCTGGATGTGGTATCTCGGTACAACAACTATCTGAGATAGTGGTGAGCCAGAATGGACAGGTTATATAGAGTTTCTCGGATGATCTAGTTTGGCTGAGTACGGACGATCGATTCGTGGTGTAATCCTTATACAGAAGGCTCAGGCAGCTTGGAATTCCCCTCGTCAGAGGCAGCTTTAGCAGAGGTATGGAGCGATGATCTGCTTCCTCTCCCTACTTCAGATAAAGAATACTATCAAGTCTTCACAGATGTACTGATCACAGAAATTCCCTGACAAGACTGACAGCCTCAACATTTTGCCTCAACTGATTTCAAAGAATTTTGTCTATCCATCCAAAACAGATGACGATACCCCTATCCTGGGTTTGAATAAGCAGACCAAATTCAGGATTGTCAGTGAACAAGTTTATAGTTTTTTGGAGCCTAGCCAGCCCTATATGTCTGAGCATCGTAGCCAGTGTGCTGTGGCTTTGTAAATTGGCATGGTATCCAGCCTATCCTGAGATTTGGTTATCACTAGCAGTTTATCTGGCTTATTGGCTTTTACTGGGGCTTCTGCAAGGGGCAATCCTATTTTGGAGATTCCAAGAACGACGATTCGCGTATCGGTGGTTTTTCATCACCAGTGCAGTTGGTTTTGCCATTATGCTGTTGCATGATCTATCTCTACTTTTGCTTGGCGCGGACACACGCGGACAGGGAGCTCTTATTTTATTGCTGAGTCTGCCCGTATTGGCAATTTTGGGTGGCTTGCCTTTAGGGCTAGCTCAGTTCTTCCTCATTCGCAGTCGTTATAGAGCTAGTTTAAATTTCAAGCACTTGCATCTTCGATGGTTTGCTCTTAGTTTCCTTTCGTGGACGATTGGTTTTATAGGCATTTTCTTCATCTTTTCCGGCACTCGTCTTTTCCCTGTTTTACTTCTGTTTGTTGCGTCAGGAAGTGCAATGAAAGGTTGGTTGATTCAAAAATATTTAAGGAAATAAATATAGCGCGATCGCCTAGAGGGAGGAGATATGTGAAGTTAGGCAACTCATTGCTGTGGGGGCTGTTACATAGCCAATAGTTTGTCGGCTCGTCTCTGTAGTAAATCTGAAAATATTTGAAAGGATTTTGGCTATAGCGTATTATCTGAAAAACGTCTATTCATTTAATATTTGATCAATGAATTTTTTAGAACATCTCGCACAAGCAGTTGAGAACACGGGGCATACGATTACGCGCGGTGAGTCATTTTTGATAGTCGAGCCGATCAACCTCAAAATCGAGGCCGAAATTGGCGGGCGAAACGAACACAATGTCAACGGCACATATAGCGTTGTTCTTACTATCAGTATTAGAGCTACGCATCAGGAAATGTTTCCAGGCGGTATTTGGGATTGTTTAGCTGGGGTTGGCAGAAATGACGAGGAAGCATTTTCGTATGCTGCACATCTCTGGACTGAAGGCGTTTTTTGGACAATTCATGAACTCTTTGTAGCAGCAGAGACCAAGGATTCTCAAATACTAAAGCTTGAGATGCTAACAAGAAATCAGGAAACAGGGGAAGAGTTTGGCTGGAAGCTCTATGCTGGCGCACTTCAGACAACCGGAGAACTTGCAGGGCGCACAAATCTAGATAAAACGATTTTAGTTCAAAAACTTATTAACGAGATTTCGTCTATAACAACCGAGAAGAAATTATTTTGGATCAAGATTTACATTGCCAAGTTATCAGAAACTGACATACAAGGTGACTGTTGGCTGAATAATCAAGATTGGATTGAAGGCTTAAATGCCTTATATTGGTTTGCCGAAGAATGGCAGGATATTAAATCGTATACGGCTATGAAGCAATTCGTTATCATCAAGCCTTGTGAAGTCAGCGAGATTGCAAATGCTGATCAAATTAGACAATCACTTCCATCTCTGGAGAAGTAAGATTTTTTCGCCAAGAGTCAGGGATAGGTGAGGTTGGATAGCGCTGCCATGATGGAAAGTCGAGAAAATTATCCATGAGAAATCTACATGCTGCCAGGGTACTCTACTTACAACTCTTGTTTGGCAAACTGAGACAATATGGGATTTAAAGTTGTAGAGTCTAGCGTATTAAAAGTTTTCAAAATGCCAATTCAGGAACTTGCTGGCTTGGCTGATCACTACTATTTAGCCGAGACTTCCAGCCTGCATAACTCTTTGGGTTGGGGCACAAATGGGCTTGAGTTGCGAGGAGCGGTCAAGATCACTCCGCAAGAGTTTGAGCGTATAGGGAGGTTTATGTCAGTTGCTAAGTACAACATTGCAATCAACAACTGTGAGCATTTTGCTAACTATGTACTTCATGGCATTAATCTCTCCTCTCAACAACATATATGGTGGAAATATTTAGGCTCCGAGGTTATTAGTCTCTTGCAGCCAGTGCAAAGTGTAGGAGGCAACTACAACAGTTTTATAGGCCACCAAGTTGCAGAGGTGTTAAATGAGAATTTAAGGCAAGCAAAGATAGAGAGAGCCAATCGAGAACGTATTGAGTTTTGGAAATCTAGAGGAATTGATTTAAACAAACCTCAAGAAAAACCTAGCAGAGAAGCCTAGAGGATCAGGCCGCGATCGCTAAAATGGATGGGTTAGAAGCGATCGCCAACAGTAAGTGATGATTAATGTTGGATAGCGATCGCATGACGAAAACTGGTGATTTAGAGATAGCGATCGCAAGCATTTCTTAATTGCAGTATGAGCACTTTCCACTGCAACAGGGCATCCTATCTACCACTCTTATTTGACCAATCAAGACAGTATAGGATTTGAGATTGCAGAGTCTAGTGTATTGAAAGTTTTCAGAGTGCCGATTCAGGAACTTGCTGGCTTAGCTGATCACTACTATTTAGCCGAAACGCCAAATCTCCATAACTTTCTGGGCTGGGGCACTAAGGGGCTTGAGTTAAGAGGCGTAGTACGGGTAACAAGCCTGAACGTAAGTTTCTTTACGATGGTAAGCATAGCATTGAGATAAATGGTACTCCATACGTGACCGAGCCATTTCTTTGAGTGCTGTTGCACAGTGAACTTAGAGCAATACCATAAGTGTATTTAATAATATGACTGCTTGTTCTTGTAGTGAATCTAAAAATATGAAGAAAGATTCTGGCTATTTAGCTTAAGCGGCATATTATGCAGAAATGATTTGCATGAGTACCAAATTTGGAATCTTATGCCGTATCGCCTACCTACTCAAATTGGGATCTTAGACAGAAACTTTTAGCCTATTAATAAATAGTTAGCCATTCCTCAAATTTACATTGTTGTGAGCGGAATATGTTCTATTTTTAATCAAGACCATACAGGTTGTTTAGTTGTTGCTATGCCCCAATCCCATCTACTTCAGATTGATCAAAAAATCCTGGAAGAAAGCCGCGATCGCCTAGTATGGCAAATTAGCTATGGCCAAGTAACACTAACGTTTGCTCTTGCGATTGCTTTTATTCTGGACTATCTTCTCGGGATAATTGTCTTAATGATTCCAGGAACAGCAGACCTTTGGAAAAAGATCGTGATCGGGATTGCCTGCTTAGTTCCCCCCATCTTAGCGATTGGAATGCTCCAGATCATTGGTCATCGAGAAACGTGGATCTTTGATCGGATTCAGCGGAACATTACGATTAAGGTATACCGCTTGTTTGGGGAAAGTCTGTTGGTGTATCCCTATGAACAAATTAAGCGTGTATATCTCCAGACCAATACTGATGAGGATGCCGATCCTGAAGAGCTTTACCAAGTTCGGATTGAAGCACAATCCAATTGTAATTTAAGAGGCAACGGTACAAAGTGTAATCGAATAATTTACACATCTGCTAGCCAGAATCAAGCGCAAGCCTGGGCTAAAAAACTGCAATATTATTTCAATTGCTACCATACCTAATCGATCGGCTATGAAGTCATTATAATTTGGACGGAAATTGTTTGGCTATCACAATCGACGAAGCTGATTCAGAATATTTATTGGGTATGTCATTGATAGAAGGTTATCAAGTCATAGTTCAAGTATTTGAGGAAGGTAGCGTAAAAATTTGCAAAGTAAGCGTTGTCTAACACTGCGTTGGAGCTGACTTTCAACAGTGAGATCTAAAAGTTAAAGGCTGTCTAATCCAGCTCAGCTTCGATGTTAGGTAGACAGTAAATTAGCGATCGCTACATAAGATTTAAAGACCCCGAATCTCAATTCATAAAAAACTCCTCCCCCTTGTCTTACAACTAGGGAGAGGACTGAACATTAGATAGCGATCGCTCTACTTACACCATTAACCAGAAACCTGTGTTGCCAATAGCTCAGCAGGTAGGCGTTTGAAGGCTAGGCGTTCGTTTTCGACATCGACAAAGATTGTATCTCCTTCTGAGAACTCGCCGCGCAGAATGGATTTCGCGATTTGAGTTTCGAGTTCGCGTTGGATAGCTCGCTTTAGGGGTCGTGCGCCGTAGACTGGGTCGTAACCGACTTCTGCTAGGAAATCGAGAGCGGCTTCAGAGAGCTTGAGAGACATCTTGCGATCGCTCAGGCGTTGTTCTAAGCGCACTGCTTGTAGTTTGACAATCTCTCTCAGTTCGCTACGGCTCAACGGATGGAAAATGATGATTTCGTCAATCCGGTTGAGGAACTCTGGGCGGAAGTTGCTCCGCATGGCCTCTAGCACCCGACCGCGCATCTCTTCGTAGCGATTGTCGTCTCCGGCTACATCCAGGATATATTGTGAGCCGATGTTGCTGGTCATGATGATAATCGCATTCTTGAAGTCTACTGTTCTCCCTTGAGAATCTGTAACGCGACCATCATCAAGAATTTGCAACATGACATTGAATACATCCGGGTGAGCCTTTTCGATTTCATCAAATAGAATCACCGCATAAGGCCGCCGCCGAATCGCTTCTGTGAGCTGACCGCCTTCTTCATAACCCACATATCCCGGAGGCGCACCGATCAAGCGAGAGACAGAGTGCTTCTCCATATATTCCGACATATCGATCCGCACCATCGCGTCTTCGGTATCGAACATATAGGCAGCGAGGGCTTTGGCGAGTTCGGTTTTACCAACCCCCGTGGGGCCGAGGAAGATGAAACTAGCGGTCGGACGATTGGGATCGGCTAACCCCGCCCGCGATCGCTGAATGGCATCAGCCACGGCAGTTACAGCTTCTCTTTGACCGACCACGCGACGATGCAGTTCTTCTTCGAGGTGAAGGAGCTTTTGCATTTCTGACTCAACCAACTTGCTGATCGGAATCCCTGTCCACTTCGAGATAATCTCGGCAATATCGGCTTCGGTGACTTCTTCGCGGAGCAGCGATCGCCCACTGGTTTGGGTCTCTGCTAGTTTCGCCTCGGTTTGGTCTAACTCGCGTTGCAACTCGGTCAACTTGCCATACTTCAACTCAGCGGCGCGATTGAGGTCATATTCTCGCTCTGCCTGTTGAATCTCCACATTCACCTGATCGATCTCCTCTTTCAGGGTTTTACGGTGATCGAGGATATCTTTTTCACCTTGCCATTGCGCGTTGAGACGGCTTTGCTCTTCTTTAAGATCCGCCAACTCTCTCTCTAACCGATCAAGGCGATCGCGAGAGGCAGCATCACTCTCTTTTTGCAGAGAGAGCCGTTCCATCTCTAATTGCAGAATCTTGCGATCGATCTCATCGAGTTCCTCTGGCTTGGAGGTACTTTCCATCTTCAGCTTGGCGGCAGCTTCGTCTACTAAGTCAATGGCTTTGTCGGGCAAGAAGCGATCGCTGATGTAACGGGTAGAAAGAGTCGCCGCAGCCACCAAGGCACTATCCGAGATTTTGACGTTGTGGTGGGTTTCGTAGCGGTCTTTCAAGCCCCGCAGAATAGAGACAGTATCTTCCACTGTGGGTTGGTCGATGTATACCTGTTGGAATCGCCGTTCTAGCGCTGCATCTTTTTCAATGTATTTGCGATATTCATCCAGCGTCGTGGCACCGATACACCGCAGTTCACCTCGCGCTAACATCGGCTTCAGCAGGTTTCCAGCATCCATCGCACCTTGGGTTGCCCCAGCACCCACAACCGTATGAATTTCATCAATAAAGAGAATGATCGTGCCGTTGGAGTCGGTAACTTCTTTGAGCACCGCTTTGAGACGTTCTTCAAATTCACCGCGATATTTAGCACCCGCAATCAGCGCCCCCATATCTAGGGCAATCAACTTGCGATCGCGCAACGATTCGGGCACATCTCCTTTGACAATCCGTTGAGCCAGACCTTCGGCGATCGCCGTTTTACCGACACCGGGTTCGCCAATCAGTACCGGGTTGTTTTTAGTGCGGCGTGACAAAATCTGGATCGTGCGGCGAATT
>CBIHQL010000090.1:0-10883 GCA_966211855.1 uncultured bacterium | reverse complement strand
TCGTTGAGAACCACGACCTCGATATACCTGACCGACTGCATGAATCTCGCGGGTTTTGGCAAACAGTTCGGCTTCGGTCAACCCCCACTGCTGCAAGGCTTTGTCGAGATCGGCTTGAATATCTCGCGCCCCCGGAAAGCCGTTGTAGCGAATGCGGAGTCGAGCCAGCTCTGCCAAGTTATAGTCGGTTGCCTCGCCACTCAGCAGGGTATTGAGAATTTGGCGATCGCGACTCCAAAGCGGATGTTGTTGGTCTTTATTTGCCGATTCTGAGGCCATAGATTGAGTCCCGGTTGCTGAAATCGTAAAAAGTCTGGATCTAAGTTTTAAAAAACTTCAATTCAATAGTAGACTGGACGGTTGCATGTTGTTTCTTTGCCAGTTTTTAGCCCAGAAACCCTGAGATTTTTGTCTGGAAACTCACGTTGTTTTTATGAATTTCCGGCAAAAAATCCAGTTAAGATGGCAGCAACCTGCACGAATTGCCAACGACTCTACTGAAGCATCCTGCTCAAGCCTTGCTGGGTTTGGAAACATCCAATGACTGTTCGAGGGCATTGCTGGGTTTTTAACGGTTCAGTAGAAAGTGATCTGGCTACAAACAAGAAGGGATCGGGTATTTTGGGCGGTATTAGGCGGCGAGAGCGTCTACCGCGTTGCGACTTTAGGAGTGAGGTTTTATGGCTGTTGGTCTGAAATTTACGACATCCCCCCGGCGATTACCGGCTCAACGTCTCAGTTCTCAAGCGACCGGGAGCAAAGTTGTACCGATCAAGCTGACCCAGCCAACTCCTCTTCATCAGTCTACCGTTCAAGCCTCTGTGAAACGGTTGCCCAACAATCGCGCTGTACCTCTTTGGTTGCGATCGCTGATGGGAGCACAGAAGAGTTTGTCGATTTTAACCTGGGGGCTAGCAACCGCAGTTTTGTCAGTCTACGGGCAAACCGTCTATTCTCAACAGCTCTGGAGCCAAGAATATCGTAAGCTCGAAACGTTACAGCGAGATGAGCGCCAGTTGACGGCAGCCAGTGAATTACTGAAGAATCAAATTGCTCAACAAGCAGAAAATTCGCGAACAGGTTTAGTGCCTGCAAACCCAGCCAACACATTATTTTTGCAACCAGCACCTCAGCGTCCAGCTCCAGTTGCGGCTCCGGCTCCTGTCGTTACCAGCCCCGAACCTGCTGCTCCCATCGGTTATTAACCCGCTGCTCCTCGCCCTTGTCTTACTGACATGACTGGTCTATGGCTTCTTCAATTCCTCCCTCCTCCCGCAACTCCGGGCCAGATCGCCGCCTTCATATGATCGAGCCCGAATGGCCTGTGGAAGAAGTCCGACGATTTTCGTTGCCCTCGGCTCAGGCTCAACCCTCTCGATTGCGGCTGATCTTAGTGTGGCTAGTGCTGGTGGGCGGCAGCTTCGGGTTGGTGTTGAACTTAGTCAAGCTGCAACTCTTTGAAGCCCCAGAGCTACGAGAGAAAGCACAAGCTCAGCAGATGATCTACCTGCGGCCCTTTGTACCCCGCCGCCCAATCATCGATCGCAATGGCAATGTGCTGGCGATCGACCAACCCGCTTATACGCTCTACGCCCACCCCCGCTTGTTTCAAGAGTCTAAATCTGCGATCGCCGAAAAGCTCGCACCCCTGCTCAACCGTCCAGCCGACAAAGTTTTGCGCCAACTCAATGAGAAGTCAAGTGGCATTCAGCTCGAATATGCGGTGCCCGAAAACGTAGCCAGCCAGATTTTAGATTGGCAGCTCGACGGTTTGGAGCTGATTCGCCATCAACAGCGGTTGTATCCACAGCAAGATTTGTTGGCTGATGTGGTCGGTTATGTCAACCTCGATCGCAAAGGTCAAGCTGGGATCGAGTACAGCCAACAAAAACTACTGGAGCGATCGGTGCAAGCTGTACGGGTCAAACGGACAGGTAGTGGAGCGTTGATCCCCGATCAGGTGCCAGGGGGGTTCTTGCATGTTGATGATCTGCGGTTACAGTTAACCGTTGACAGTCGTTTGCAGCGGGCCAGCCGTTATGCCTTGCAGCAGCAAATGAAAAAATTTAATTCAAAACGAGGCACGGTAATTGTGATGGATGCGCGGGATGGCTCATTGCTGTCCTTTGTATCAGAACCCTCTTACGACCCCAACCAATATTACAAATTCAGTGTCGATCGCTTCAAAAACTGGGCACTGACTGACCAGTATGAACCAGGTTCTACCTTTAAGCCGTTGAATGTCGCGATCGCTTTAGAAACGGGAGCCATTCAACCCAATAGTGTTTTTAATGACGAAGGCCAAATTTATGTCGATAGTTGGCCGATCGCTAACTATGACTACGAGGCGGCTGGCCCTAGAGGCCCCAGTAGCGTTGCTGAAATTTTGCAGCGTTCTAGCAATGTGGGCATGGTGCATATCGTCCAACAAATGCCACCCGCAATTTACTACAGTTGGCTCGAAAGGATTGGCCTTGGGCAAATCACAGGCATGGATTTACCGTTTGAAAGTGCTGGGTTTCTCAAGCCGCGATCGCAATTCTTGGGATCACCTGTAGAAGCCGCTACCACTGCCTTTGGTCAAGGGTTCTCGATTACGCCAATTCAACTGGTGCAACTTCACGGCATTCTCGCTAGTGGCGGCAAAATGGTCACACCCCACATCGTGCGAGGGCTGTATAACACCGAAGACCAAGCTTATTGGCAGCCATCTTTACCTCCCGCTGAGCAAATTTTCTCACCCCAAACTGCTCGTACCGTCGTCGCCATGATGGAATCGGTTGTCTCTGAGGGAACTGGGAAAGTGGCTCAAATTCCTGGTTATCGGATTGCTGGTAAAACAGGCACTGCTCAAAAAGCCAACCCCAACGGCGGCTACTACGATTACGCCAAAATCACTAGCTTTGTGAGTATCTTTCCTGCCGATGCGCCTCGCTATGTCATTGCCGCCGTCTTTGATGAACCGGAGGGATCGGATGCCTTTGGCTCGACAGTTGCCGCCCCCGCCGTCAAGGCAGTGATTGAAGCGTTGATCACCATTGAGCAGATTCCCCCCAGTCAGCCTGTCGCCAGCCAACCTTGGAACACGCCAGTCACACCTACACAACCGTGGGATATGACCACGCCTACGAGCAACCCTACTGCACCATCACCGTGGACACCGACAGCGCCTAATCCTTCAGTAGCACCCCAAGCGACTCCTTAGTCAGACTGCCACTTCAGCTGGCTGTGCGGAGTTGGCTTTGGTGCAATTGCTCCCAGAGTTGATCTAGGCTACGAGCGGGTTCTCGGCAGCTCAAACCCTGACACACCAAACCCACCGCATCAGTAGGCAGATCAGATTCCACTCGATAAACTGCTGTCGGCAGGTATTTGACCGCGATTTGTTGCAAGCGATCGCTCGTGGTGCGTACTAGAGTTTGATGGCGATACCAATCCAATGCCACAAATAAACTAGGGCAAGCTTGGGGTGACTTCTCCATGATGCTGGCAAACGCTTGTAACCCCTGCTCAGCGCGATCGAGGTAGTCTAAGTTCTCGGTCAGAAGCGCGAGACGAACTAAATTGGCGATCGCTACTCCATTGGCAGCAGGCGTAGCATTATCGATATAACTGCGCTCTCGCACCAGCAAATCACGACTAGCATCTGCGGCTGTGTTGTAATAACCGCCCAGTTCTAAACTCCAGAGATATTCATCAAACTCTGCTTGTACCCGCACGGCCTGCTCTAGCCAATGGTTCGCAGACTCACCCATTGTTAGCCCTACACTCGCTTGATGCAGATCGAGCAGGGCTTTGATGAATAACGCATAATCTTCTGACTGCGCCAAGACTGCAGCTTGCCCATCATAATTCAACCGCTGAAATCGCCCCTCGACCCATTGGTTTTGCAAGATAAAGTCAGCCGCCGCGATCGCCATCTGCAAATATTCCGGCTGGTTGAACGCTGTCGCCGCCCGTGCCAACCCGGAAATCATCAAACTATTCCAAGCAACAATCATTTTGGGATCGGTCACCGCCGGAATCCGACCAGGCCACACGATCGTTTTGGCTTCGTGGTTATTACGAGCCGGAGGAAAAGTCTTGATAGCCTCTGGGGGTGCTCCATACCGCACCTGAAAAAGCTTGCTCAGTAATTGTTCTAGGCAATCGCTGAATCTCCCTGCTCCTCGACGTTGCAGTACATTCGCGCCTTCAAAGTTTCCTTCTGGGGTGACAGTGAATTGTTGCTTTAACTCCGAGAGTTCCTCCGCTGACAGCAGTTGCTCTAGCTCGGCATACGACCAAACATAAAACGCCCCTTCTTCTGGTTCCGCTTCTTCCGACGTGGTGAAACTATCGGCATCTTGCGCGGCATAAAAGTATCCCTGGGGCGCTGTCATTTCTCGCCGCAACCACTGCACCGTGCCCGCGATCGCTCGTTCAAACGCAGGTTCCTCTACTCCAGCGCTCCATAGATTTGCGAGATACTCCATGATTTGCCCGTTGTCATAGAGCATCTTTTCAAAGTGAGGGACAGTCCAGGTAGGGTCAACGGTATAACGATGGAAGCCACCTCCCACATGGTCGTAAATGCCACCCAGAGCGAGATTTAGCCCTCTCTTCGTACAAGCATCTTTCGCATCATAACGGAATCCCCCGGCAAAGCGGATACCATGCAACGCCATATCCGCGTAAGGAATCATGGGAAAGCTTGGCCCGTATCCCTCGGCGGTGAGTACCCCGGTGTTATATTCCAAACCTTGTGCTAGCAGTTCATCACTGAGATCTTGACCAGGGTTCAAGAGTACCGAGTTTTGCAGATTGGTCAGGAGTTCATCTTTTAACGCTTGCACCTTCTCCTTTTCGTTGTCATAGTAGCGGCGCAGCGTTTGTAACACCTGCATAAACCCCGGTCGCCCATAGCGAGGCTCTAGCGGGAAGTAAGTACCCCCATAAAACGGCACCAAATCATCGGGAGAGAGAAACACATTCAGAGGCCAGCCCCCTTGCCCCGTCAGCATTTGCACCGTTTGCATGTAAATGCTGTCAATATCCGGTCTTTCTTCGCGATCGACTTTGATCGGCAGAAAATTGGTATTCATATACTCTGCGATCGCGGGATCTGAAAATGCCTCTCCCTCCATCACCGTACACCAGTGACAACTGGAGTATCCCACCGACAAAAAGATGGGTTTGTTGTCTCGCCGTGCAGTCTCCAAGGCTTCGTCACACCAAGGCCACCAATCAATTGGGTTCTCAGCATGTTTACGTAAATACAGACTTTGGGTTTCAGCAAGACGATTGGTCATGGGGGCGACTCAGAATTATACAGGGGGCCATCTCTGCCAGTCTATCGCGCCCAGCAAACCCTGTAGGGCGGTAGGGGCGAAGCATTGGGCAGGAAATCCAAAACCAGGAAAATGATCGATTCCTCAATGCTTCGCCCTAAAACCCACAACGCAGCCAATGAATCGAAAAACGCTGCATTGAAGCAAGCAAAACCCTGAATAAGAGGTGTAAAACCCTGCATTGGGTAAAGCATTCACAAAACGATTTTTGACACGCTAAATCTTCTGGGCTGAATGCTTTACCCCTACATCTTCTACTCCTCTTATTTTTGTGCTATCTCTGTATCAAAAATCGCCCTACCTGTCGCCGTTATGCCCCTAGACTTCTCCGGACAAAACCTCCAAGGCCACAACTTTAAAGGCCAAGACCCCACCGGAACCAAATTCAGTCACACCGAACATTTAAAAATTAATTTTTATATACAAGTCTAACTTTTTGTAGTGTAGATTTTATTAAATATTCGAACGTTCGAACAAAAAAGTTAGATCATGAAGCAACCACTTCAAGGTATTGCCATTTTCCTGAATCTTATCTTTACCAAAAATTTCTCACAAATTTACAAATATTCAGTAGGCAAACTCTAAAATTTTGACTATTATAAATTAAAAAAATCTGATTGAATTTATGCAAACGCCTCAAGAAAGCCAGGAAAAAAATCAGGTTCAGCTGGGCACAATAGAAGCTGAATTAATTGAGCTAAAGCTAAGAATATCAAAACTAAATTCAAAGCTAAATACCGAAACAGTCCTTAATGAATCAGGCATCAAGGAGCTTACATATGAACTATTAAATCATAGTAAGAGTCAACAAAAACTTATTGAACAGATATCCAGTAGTCAACAAAGTTCCACGTCTGGTTTTATCAAGACACCTCAAGGAGAGAATCAATCATTCTCTGCCCTTTTAGAATCCATAGCAGATCTCAAAGAAAGCATAAACAAAATTCAAACCGAACTCGTAAATTTAAGGCAACCAACTTGGAAGTGTGTAAGAGTCATCAAAGAGAATGGATTTACTAGCCAGATTGTCTTCAGTCCTGATGGTCAGATATTAGCTAGCAATGGGAAGATTTGGGAAATAGCAACGGGTAGATCATATAGTTGGGGCGGGGGCGATGTAATTACTTTCGATTTTGATGGAGCTTGGCTGGTAGGGCTTAGCTACAATTATGTCGCCATATTCGACATACGCAATGAGACAGACCTTCCTATATTATTACTAACTAGCTCAAATGAAGATATTGAGGATGGTAATGCTGAATATTCTGGTTCAATAATTTTCTTGGATGAAGTCTCATTTATTGTTCCTCTTATCATCCCAAAGGATGACCATAAAGAGTTTTACATTGAAAAATTCAGGCTCCCAGATTCTAGAGCCATCTGCCAAATAAAAACATTCGCCTCAGCCAGCCTAAAATCAGAAGGCACCTTGCCTATCAGCTTCAATACTAAAGTTACATCTATAGCCCTTAGCCCTGAGGGGGAAAATATTGCAATTCAAAACATAGATGGAAGCATGAATATTTCGACTATTAAAGGTAACTTTCTTAGTCAATGTTGCGAGGATGTTATTACACAAAGCAGCAATGAATCTCAGGATTTAAAGAATCATCGAGATCATATAGAGCTTCTTGATGATTTCGATGAAGATCGAGAACAAAATCAACTCAGTAGGATGATATATAGAGAACTCGAATTTAGAAAAGAGCTTAAAAATTCAATTGCGTTTAGCCCTGATGGCACTATATTAGCAGGCGGTGGAAAAGACGGAAAAATCAGACTTTGGGATACAAAAACATATAAATTAATTTTATCAATCCAGGCACACTCAGATATAGTATCATGCTTAACTTTTAGTCCTTCTGATCAAACTCTTGTAAGTGGCAGCTTAGATGGAACCATAAAATTTTGGAATCTGAAAATAGACAAACATGATTACGCACTTGATCATAGTTACTCGCTTATAGACTATTCAAGTAAAATTAGTGCACTGGCATTCCATCCAACTGGGCAAACACTTGCAAGCTGTAGTTTTAACTTCGCGGGTAGTAACATCAAAATTTGGCAGTTGTTTTCTTCTTGAGACCTGAAACGAATCATTGAGATCGCTGAAGAACTCAAACCAGAAGGCAAAGCCGAAGCGCTGAAGCAAGTGCAAACCTTAGCCGAGGCTGGGAAAGATCCCGCCGAAGCCGAAAAGCAGAATATGGCAAAATCCGCAATTCGGTGGTTTAAAGGGATGTTAACCGAACTAGCCGAACCTAGTGCGATCGCGCAACTCTGCAAAAAGCTATTGCCCCATATCGCTACTATCTTTGGGCTGTAAACTCTTTCACCCCTCGCCTTGCAGGAGAGGGGCCGGGGGAGAGGTCATCCCACCAAAATCGGTTCAATCGGTAGAATGGGAAAAAATGCGTGGACAGGCAAACTGCATGATTCCTACCGTTATTGAACCCTCTGGACGTGGCGATCGCGCCTTTGACATCTACTCTCGGTTGTTGCGGGATCGGATCGTCTTCCTGGGCACCGCCATTGACGCTGATGTTGCCAACCTAATCGTGGCTCAGTTACTCCTGTTAGACGCAGAAGACCCCGAAAAGGACATCTTCCTCTACATCAACTCTCCGGGTGGCTCTGTGACCGCAGGCATGGGCATTTACGACACCATGAAGCACATCCGTGCTGATGTCTCTACCATTTGCCTCGGTCTAGCGGCAAGCATGGGTGCGTTTCTGCTCAGTGCTGGCACCAAAGGCAAGCGCATCAGTCTACCTCACTCGCGGATCATGATCCATCAACCCCTCGGTGGTGCTCAAGGTCAAGCCACTGATATTGAAATTCAAGCCAAGGAAATTCTCTACCACAAGCAACGCCTCAACGAAATGCTGGCGGAGCACACAGGTCAACCCCTAGAGAAAATCGCTGAAGATACCGAGCGTGACTTCTTTATGTCGGCTCATGAATCGAAGGAATACGGCCTGATCGACCAAGTGATCGATCGCCGTCCTTCTGCCCAACGCCCGATCGCAGCCGTTTAAGTTAGCGATCGCCTCTTTTGTTGCGGTGTATACCTGAGCTTCTTGAGATAAGTTAAATCCTGACCGACCTCTCCCCAAACCCCTCTCCGACGCGGCGAGGGGCTTTTAATCTAGCTCCCCTTCCCTGCCAGGGAAGGGGCTGGGGGTTAGGTTTCCAAGAATCGTGAGCATCAAAACGGAGATTCGTTGGGTGAGGGTTGCGATCGCAGGTATTCTAAAAACTCCAGCAGTTCATCATCGGTGAGGTGTTGGCGCGATCGCTTGCCGTAGGTTTTCTGTAAATAAGTTCGGCCTTGCACATCCGTCCAGCCCAGGCGCTTAATCTCTACACTGGTTTGGGCAATCACTTCCGACAGATCCATTGGTTCCCGTGTGGGAGTAGGAGCGGGTTCTGGTGGGGCGGTTTTTTCGCGTGGAGGTGCAACTCGCTTACCATTTCGACCATTTTTTGAGGGTTCCGAGACTTCGGGGTGATGAGATGGGGGTTCTGCGATCGCCTCTGACTCAAGCTCAAAATCGGGGTAAACATCGGCGTAGGTTGAGTCGAATAAATCTCCGGTTGCAGGGGGTGTCGGCTCAGGTACCACAGCCGGAATTTCTAGCACTGACTCTGACCAGACTGGGGATTTTTGCTTCTGAGCCGTGAGTTGTCGCTGTTCGGCGTAGTTTTGCCCACCCACTAAGCGAGGCGTTGGCGAAAATTCTGTCTCGTTCTGATGGTTGGTCATCAGATGCACCTGCACTTCATAGGCAGAAGGAGCAGGCTGGACAGGCTGTGGCGGAGCAATTTGCAACCCCAACACTTCAAGGGCACGCAGTCTAGCTCGGTCTTCTGCGGCTTCTAGGCTTTTTTCAGCAGCCATTCCCGTTGCTAAAACAGCGCCACCAACTTGAATTGCCGCTTTGACAATGTATTGATCGCCTCGAATGTCTAACAAATCAGCAGTCAAACTGCCAGACGGATAGCGCGCTTGAAATTGCGCAAAGAGCGAAGGGGAAGTCGGCTGCTGAGCGAGGGGGGCAGCGTCCCGTTGGCTTGTATGACTCAGCTGAAAATGCGGTGAGTTGGTAGCAGCAGTCGTGTGGCTATCCCTGGGGTCAGGCATTGCAGCACCGGAATTTTGATATCGCAGGGCTAGATTTACCCCAAACACGTCCATTTTATGCGTGGTTTGCCTCAATTGCACCTTATCTTTATCTGGGTAAACTAAGGGAGTAAGCCAACGGAGTCAAGTGTTTGTCATTAAGCGCTTAACTACCAAGCTGCTCCTTATCTGAAATCGATCTGGGTGGTTTAGTTTACCTCGCAGGAGGGATTTCTGAATAGAGGTTTGCTGATAGATACGGCAGCGATCGCTAAGACCCGTTTTGATGAGACTCTTGTAGTTAAGCGTTAAGCTGAGAGGAAGGGCAACAATTCTTAATGGCTACGGCATGAACGTCAAGCTCTCACCTTACTTGTTTGATTCAAAAAATTATTAATGTTAGATCAATTTTTAGACGCTTCCACGCATGTAAGTTTTGACACTCTGCTGCTTTTGCCTGTCTTAGTGGCACTTGAAGCAGTCCTTTCAGCTGACAACGCTATTGCCTTAGCCGCGATCGCTCAAGGGTTAGAGGGTAGCAAACTCCAAAGCCGTGCCCTTAACATCGGCCTAGTTTGTGCCTTTGTGCTACGGGTGTGTTTGATCTTAACCGCCACTTGGGTGACTCAATTTTGGCAATTTGAACTGATGGGGGCGGCCTACCTGTTGTGGTTGGTCTTCCAGTATTTCACGTCTCAAGAAGATAGTGAGAATCACCACCACGGCCCCCGTTTTCAGTCGCTCTGGCAGGCGATTCCGATTATTGCCTTTACCGATTTAGCCTTTTCTCTCGATAGTGTCACTACCGCGATCGCAATTTCTAAAGAAACTTGGTTGGTGATCACGGGCGGGTTAATTGGGGTCGTCGCCCTCCGGTTTATGGCGGGTCTATTTATTCGTTGGCTAGATGAATTTACCCATTTAGAAGACGCGGGCTACCTGACTGTGGCGCTCGTCGGTTTGCGACTCTTAATTCGCGTTGTGAACGAGAGTTTGATCCCACCTGAATGGGTCATGGTTTCGCTAATCGGCCTGATCTTTATCTGGGGCTTCTCAAAGCGAGTTGAAGCCGATCCAGTTGTTGAGATGAGTGCTGAAACTGAACTCAGTGACACCCGTCAGCCCAGCGAAATCAACCAGTAGCTTGAATCGCCATCTCAATAGATACAAAACGGGGCAAAGGTTTGGCATCAGAATGACCGGATCCGGCAGCATTCTTGACCCAATTCTTTGCCCCTTAGTTTTTTAGACTTCCCGCATGAATCAAAGTTGGCCCCCCTAGCCCCCCAACTTTGGGGGGAACTGTAACGGAGCTTCCCCCAAAGTTGGGGGACGGGAGGGGGCCGCAAAGTATTCACGTGGGAAGTTTCTTGAAATAGTGGCGAAATTATTCGCGAATCCAAGACATTAGGGTGGGTTCCCAGTTGACG
>CBIHQL010000089.1:0-10900 GCA_966211855.1 uncultured bacterium | reverse complement strand
AAAGTTGATAGCCGACCCGAAGCATCAAAATTGAATCAAATTAACGGGTTAATCAAAATAAATAACTATTATAGATGGAGCAAAAGTGCCTTACTGAGTCTTGAAATAGAGTCAGTAGACCCGTTTGAGCAAGCAGAATCAAGACCTAAATCTTCAAGAATTCATCTAGTCATCTGATTGCTGCTTCCGAAACCAGTGATAGGGGTATACTAGAGTAAAATCGGGGTGCTTCTGGTGAGTCGCCTCAAAAAGCATCAACGAGCCAAATAAAAATCACCTGTTGTAAAAAGTATGAGTGGTTAAGCTGTTCAAAAGTGCTTCCCGCCGCCTATAGAGCATTGCTCGGTTGATGTCAGAACCTCCTTTTTTGAGTGAAGAAGTTTGGTAATTAGCTTCTCCAGAGAGAATATTAAAGATGCGGCTTACACGCCATTATTGAGAATTTTCTTGTCGCTTAAGGTGCAGCATTGAAGCGCAGTCACAGCGAATCATGCGCGATCGCGAGTGTTTTAGCACCTGATTCTAGTAATCTTACTCAGATAATCCGAGCAGTGATGGTTTGCTGTAATACAAGTCGGCTTAAAAGTTTAGAACCTTGTTAACCTTATCTTTACTGTTGAGTAGTATTCTTTGTTCGTTTACTTGCAAGCAGTCAAAGTTTCTTAAAGAACATGCCGTTTCACTTCAACATGGCTCGTCGAGCGTTTCTGACTTCTTCTGCGATCGCCCTTACTGTAGGTCTATCTGCCTGTCAGCAAACGCCTCCCACTGGTCCTCAAGCAAACAACTCAACTACTACAGCGGCAAATAATGCTGGGAGTGGTCAGACAGTTTCTCTGAGTGGTGCCGGTGCCAGTTTTCCTGCCCCCCTCTATCAACGTTGGTTTTCGGAATACAACAAACAAAACCCGAATGTGCAGGTTAGCTACCAGTCAGTGGGTAGCGGCGCAGGTGTGAAGCAGTTCTTGGCTCAAACTGTAGACTTTGGTGCTTCTGATGCTCCTCTTAAAGACGAAGAGCGACAAGAATTTCCGGCAGCTCGCGGTCAGGCAATTCAAATTCCAATGACCGGAGGCGCGGTTGTATTTGCTTACAACGTTGAAGGTGCTGAGAACCTGAAGCTCTCTAGAGAAACCTATTGCGGCATTGTTCAAGGTGACATTACGACTTGGAATGATCCCAAGATTGCTGCCGACAACGCAGGCACCAATCTCCCTAACACCCCTATCACCTTTGTTCATCGCTCCGATGGTAGCGGTACAACCTTTATTTTCACGAGCCACCTTCAAGCTGTCTGCCCTAACTGGTCTGCGGGAGCTTCTAAGTCAGTAGAGTGGCCAACGGGTGTTGGTGCTAAGGGCAACGAAGGTGTAACGGCTCAGGTACAACAAACTCCAGGTGCGATCGGTTATACCGAGTACTCCTACGCCAAAGAAAACAACCTGAAAACTGCAGCCATTCAAAATAAGGCGGGCGAATTTATTGCTCCTACCCCCGAAGCATCAGCTAAAGCCTTTGAAGGCGTGACTGTGCCTGAAGATTTCGCATTAGTCATCCCTGATCCTGAGGCTAAAGAAGCTTACCCCATCAATGGCTTGACTTGGTTGTTGCTCTATAGCCAATACGACAACCCTGCTAAGGCCGAAGCCATCAAGAATGTTGTGAAGTGGTCTCTAGATCAAGGTGATCAATATGCCCAAGAGCTGGGCTACGTTCCGTTACCCAAAGAGTTGTCAGACCGAGTGGTAGCGACTCTTGATACCATTAAAGTTGCAACTGCAAGCTCAGCAAAATAATGGTCTTTCATCCGTAGGAATTATCGCCATAATTCCTACGGAACCTTTTTAATTGATTCCAAGGAGAAAATGATTTTGCTCGCCAAAGATTCCTCAGAAACAGTGCGTCATCGATCGCCGTTCTCCCGTTATCTAGATGTTGGATTTCAGGTGATCACCGGCTTTTTTGCTGTTTCGGTGGGTCTGGTGCTGCTCGCGATCGCTTGTCAAGTAGCAAACCAAGCCTTCCCAGCCATTCGAGAGTTTGGCCTTAGCTTTTTGACTACAACCAGTTGGGATCCGGTCAAAGATCAATATGGTGCTTGGCCCGCGATTTACGGCACTTTGGTGAGTTCGCTCATTGCTTTACTGATTGCCCTCCCCGTTGGCGTGGGTGTATCAATTTTTTTAAGCGAAGACTTTCTACCTACTCGGTTCCAACAACCGCTCGTATTTTTGATTGAGTTGCTAGCGGCAATCCCCAGTGTGGTTTATGGCCTGTGGGGCATTTTTGTTCTAATCCCACTATTGAGCAAATTAGGACTCTGGCTATACCAAAACCTCGGTTGGATTCCGCTCTTTAGTACACCACCGCGAGGGCCGGGGATGTATGTAGCGGGTGTGGTGTTGGCAATTATGATCTTGCCAGTGATTGCAGCGATCTCCCGAGATGCGATGGTGGCGGTTCCTCCAGAGTTGCGTCAAGCGGCCTATGGCTTGGGGGCAACACGCTGGGAGACGATCTTAAAAGTGCTTTTGCCATCCGCCTTCTCTGGAATTGTTGGGGGAACGATGCTGGCTCTGGGACGAGCACTCGGAGAAACGATGGCAGTGACGATGGTGATCGGCAACTCTAATAATGTCGATTTATCAATATTGGCTCCAGCTTCAACGATCGCCTCACTGCTGGCAAACCAATTTGCTGAAGCATCTGGCTTGCAGATTTCTTCTTTGATGTATGCAGCGTTGATTCTTTTTGGGTTGACGCTGATTGTGAATGTGTTGGCGGAGGTTTTGGTGCGGGTTGTCAGACAGCGACTGTAGACGTTCATTCCCTGTGATTTAGTTCAGTCTGATAATCTTCAAACGGTAAAACTTATGGTTGACCATCCTAACCCTTCCCAGCTTCCCTTTGAGTCGCGCAATTTGATGCGATCGCCGACTTCTCCTAGAACATTGTTTTCTATGGGGATGACCGCTTTAGTGTTTTTAGCCGCAGCCCTAGCGTTACTCCCCCTAGTAGCAGTTTTGTCCTATGTGGTGATTAATGGCGCGAGTCGCCTGAGTCTCGATCTGTTTACTCAATTACCTCCACCGCCTCTGGTAAAAGGAGGTGGCTTTGGGAACGCGATCATCGGGACTTTGCTGACCGTGGGCATTTCGGCGGCGATCAGCATTCCGGTTGGCATTTTGGCGGCAATTTTCTTATCTGAATTTGCCCGCGATAGTTGGTTTGCATCCTGTATAGACTTCTTCAACAATATTTTGAGTGGAGTGCCCTCCATTGTGGTGGGGGTGTTTGCCTATAGTGTGGTTGTGTTAACGACCGGAACCTTCTCGGCGATCGCGGGGGGCGTGGCTTTAGCAGTGCTGATGTTGCCGATCGTAGTGCGCACCTCAGCCGAATCTTTAGAATCGGTTTCTAATGACATTCGTCAAGCATCGATTGGTTTGGGAGCGACTCAGTTTCAAACCGTGATGCGTGTGGTTTTACCCGCAGCAATCCCGGCAATCTTGACCGGGGTGATGCTAGCGATCGCCCGGGCTGCAGGCGAAACAGCACCTTTGATTTTTACAGCATTATTTAGTCAATATTGGGTTGATAGTCTTTGGGAGCCAACTCCCACCCTTTCAGTTTTGATTTTTAACTATGCCATTACCCCTTATGCCAACCAACAAGAGCTAGCTTGGGCAGGATCTCTTGTACTGGTATCTCTAGTGCTAATTACGAGTGTGCTAGCGCGTTGGGCGGCTCGTCGTCGGTAATCACTCAGTGGCAATTAGTTTTACTTAGGTTACCGATAGAAAAACCCGGGTAGAATGTTAAGGTGCCTAAGCGAAGCCGTGAATTTAATTCGTGAATTTGTGCTGAATTTGTACAAGCAGCTTTTTTGTGTGGTCTAAGTTTTAGTTGCCAATTTATGACTGAGTTTCAATGATGAGCCTCGATAGGTAGTTTGCTTGCAGGCCCGGTGTTTTTTGCTAGTGAACTCCTTAGTTCAATCCTTATTAATAACGGTTCGCTCAATTTTAAGCTTCTCTAGTGTCTTTCAAGACCTCAAAAATAGACTTATCGCCATTTCAGGTTGAATGTATGCAGATTGACAGTTCCTTTGCTAATCAGACTGAGACTGTTTTACGTGCCGAAAACTTGAATGTTTACTATGGCAACTTTCGTGCCCTCAGAAACATTTCGATCGATATTGTTAAAAACCAAATTACTGCGTTAATTGGGCCATCGGGTTGTGGTAAAAGTACCCTGCTGCGCTGTTTTAACCGTCTCAACGACTTAATCAAAGGTTTTAAAACAGACGGTAAGGTTTACTACCACCACCAAGATCTGTATGCCTCTGGCATTGACCCCGTCGAAGTGCGACGACGAATTGGCATGGTGTTTCAAAAGCCAAATCCATTTCCTAAGTCGATTTATGACAACGTTGCTTTCGGCCCTCGGTTGATTGGCTACAAAGGCGATCTTGATGAGCTAGTCGAGCAATCCCTTAAGCAAGCTGCCTTGTGGGATGAAGTCAAAGACAAACTCAGAGCCAGTGGTTTGGCACTTTCTGGCGGTCAGCAGCAGCGCTTGTGTATTGCCAGAGCGATCGCGGTGCAACCCGACATCATTTTGATGGACGAACCTGCTTCAGCTTTAGACCCAATTTCAACCCTCAAAATTGAAGACTTGATGCAAGAGTTGAAGGAGAAATACACGATTGTGATCGTGACTCACAACATGCAACAAGCCTCTAGAGCTTCTGACCGTACCGCTTTCTTTAACGTCGAAGAAAACGAAAAAGGTGGACGCAGTGGTTATTTGGTGGAATACGATCGCACCGAAGTTATCTTCCAAAGCCCGCAACAACGCATCACACAAGAATATGTCAGTGGTCGCTTCGGTTAAACCCTAAGAAGGTCTTCCAAAAGGCGGGTGCTGTTTGAGTACCAATCCGAGATAGGATCGACGATAATTTTGTTTTTGATTGAACTCCTGTTTTTTAGGTATTCATATGAAGCGTTATCTGTCACGTTTGTTAGCCCTGATTTTGGTAGTTGCAGTTGGCTTGGCTGGCTGCTCTGGTGCTAGCGGTGGTTTGTCAGGCAACTATCGCGAAGATACGCTGGCCTTGGTCAATAGCCTACGCACCGCGATCGAACTTCCTCAAGATGCCCCTAACCGCATCGCCGTTCAGCAAGAGGCTCGCGACAGAATTAACGATTTTGCGTCTCGGTATCGTCGGGATAGCTCAGTTTTGAAGCTCAGCTCTTATACGACTATGCGTACCGCTCTTAATGCGATCGCAGGGCACTATAGCTCCTATCCCAATCGTCCGATTCCACAGAAACTCAAGACTCGCCTAGAGCAGGAGTTTAGCCAAGTTGAGTCAGCCCTGAAGCGCGGCGCTTAATTGCTGGTTTAGGGTCTCAATCAAACTGCTCCCCCGTCAACTTCCTTACAAGAAGGGTAACGGAGGAGCAGTTTTTAGTTGAAACTCTCTTTTTAGTTGATCAAGTTGGCAGCAAAGTCTGATTGGGTTTCATCAAATCCAACTTGGGTTTCGGGTTTTAGTAACTCAGTCAGGAGAGAAGCAGGCGGTTGAGTGTGGGGCCAAGCGAAGGCATGACGAAATGCAGCTTCTTGACAGGCTTGTAATTCCTTGAAGCCAATCACGTCATAGGTGAGCAAGTTCTCGTACTCAAACGGCAGTCGGACATTGTGCAACCCAGCGTTATCGGTGCAGATGGCAATGTCTACACCTGCTTCAAAACAGCGATCGAACACAACTTTGAGTTGGCGAATATCTTCGAGGGTGCCCGTCTTTAGATAAGTCGTTGGGCAAACTTCTAAGCATTGTTGACGAGCGGCAAGTTCTGGTAGTAGCTCTGGATGCAGGAGCGGAATCTGAATGCCATGACCAATCCGCATCAGGTAGGGCAGCAACTGAGGATAACAGCCCTCCTTGGTTTCATAGAGGTGCCCGGTCGTGTTTAACCCCAGCGATCGCGCATAAGCGTACAACTCTACAAATTCATCTAGACGCTCGGCATAGTGAGCATCGCCACCCGCCAAATCGATACCGCAAACGTAGGGTCGCATTTGAGCCGCTAAGTCAGCGATCGCCTTGTTGACCGCATAAGGCAACCGCGAGTGCATACAGAGAATCTGCCCCGTCACAATTGGGTACTCGCTAAGCTGACTAGCTTGCCCCACAACCTCAACAATTTGTGCCATCTGGTCAATACGTTGCGATTGGCTCAGATGTTCAGGTGTGCGTAGGTAGGGGGTGTAACGCAACTCTAAGTAGGCTAAATTCTCAAAGATGTAAGCACCCCGAATGAGCCGATAAATAAAGTAGGGTAACGTTTCTGCAGTCTGAACACTTTCTACCAGCGTGTGTAGCTCTAAATATTCATCTAACGTTTTGCGGGGCCGAGTGTAAAAGTGTTCAAACTCTGGATAGCTAGGAAACCGTTGTGCTAAATCGCTGTGACTGCGATGGAAGTAGCGCCAGAGAATCCGAGGAACAACCGAACCACCTAAGTGGCGGTGTAGTTCAGCATATAAAGCCACGACAACCTCTTATGTGAGTCAGTAAATGTGGACAGTGCCTCGACTCGCCTAGAAAAACGACGATTACATACACAAAAACTCAGGAATAACCGTGATCGGCTTCCCAGGCGATGGCGTTTATTAATTTGTATGAATCCTTGCTTCTTCAACTATAGACAAAACTTTCTCAGCCGTGGGAGTTCTACAACACTCTCAATGGAGAAACTGCGTTGAAACATTAACAGAAATATAGTAACCAAGCTCATTCATTTTTTTGGGTCTAGGAATTTAGTTTAGGAATTTTTAAACTGGGCTTGACATGTGTCATATCGGTTGCTGATAATCGTAATTCGTGTGAACTTCTAGCACTTAGAAAATACCCTTGGCTAACGTAGTTGTGATTGGTGCCCAGTGGGGCGACGAAGGAAAAGGCAAGATCACCGATCTGCTTAGCAAATCAGCAGATGTAGTAGTACGCTACCAAGGGGGTGTGAATGCTGGACACACGGTCGTTGTCAAAGACCAAACCTTCAAGCTGCACTTAATTCCGTCTGGTATTCTGTATCCCGATACAGAGTGTATTATCGGTACCGGAACGGTCATTGACCCGAAGATTTTAATTGAAGAGCTGGATCAGTTAGAGAAACTCAATGTTTCGTCTAAAAACCTACTGATCTCAGAAACGGCTCACATCACGATGCCCTACCATCGCTTGCTCGATCAGGCATCGGAAGAGCGTCGAGGCAACCATAAGATTGGCACCACCGGGCGCGGTATTGGCCCCACCTATGCCGATAAATCAGAGCGAACAGGCATCCGGGTCATTGACCTCATGGATCCAGACTCTCTGCGGAAGCAACTGCACTGGGCGATTACTTACAATAACGGCATCCTCGAAAAACTCTACGGTCTGCCACCGCTCGACCCAGAGGTAGTAATTGCCGAGTATTTAGAGTATGCAGAGCGTTTACGTCCCCACGTGGTCGATTGCTCACTCAAGATCTACGATGCCATTCAACGCCGCCGCAATATCTTGTTTGAAGGCGCTCAAGGTACGCTGCTAGACCTAGATCACGGTACCTATCCTTATGTCACCTCTTCTAACCCTGTTGCAGGGGGAGCTTGTGTGGGTGCAGGGGTTGGCCCTACCAGCATTGACCGGGTGATTGGGGTAGCAAAAGCTTATACCACTCGCGTGGGTGAAGGCCCCTTCCCGACCGAGTTAGAAGGGGAAGTCGGTGAGCTATTGTGCGATCGCGGTGCTGAATTTGGTACCACGACAGGCCGGAAACGCCGTTGTGGCTGGTTTGATGCCGTGATTGGTCGCTATGCTGTGCGGATCAACGGCTTAGATTGCCTCGCGATCACCAAGCTCGATGTTTTAGACGAACTCGACGAAATTAAGGTCTGCGTCGCTTACGAAATTGATGGTCAACGCTGTGAAGACTTCCCTAGCAGTGCCCGTCGCTTTGCCAAGTGCCGTCCGATCTACAAGACGGTTCCGGGTTGGAAACAGTCTACTGCTGACTGTCGCACCCTCGAAGATTTGCCCAAGCAAGCTTTGGACTACCTGAAGTTTTTGGCAGAGTTGATGGAAGTGCCGATCGCGATCGTTTCTCTCGGAGCCAGCCGCGACCAAACCATCATCGTTGAAGACCCCATTCATGGGCCAAAGCGGGCTTTGCTCTACGCTAACGGCACCCCTGTGACTGCTGAAGCCTAGGCTGACCATACTCTACATTTCACTTTCAGAACTCCATCTTCGGTTAGAGGGTGGAGTATCTCTTTGGATAGGGGGTGTCTGGATGACCTCAGGTTAGCCTTAAAGGCTACAGAGGACGCATTTTTGCTTATGTTGCTTCAACTAGAATGTCAAAAGCGAGAATCTGGAACCAAGCCTAATGCCCTACGGCGTTCGGGTCTAATTCCAGGGACTCTATATGGTCATCAAGGGGCTGAATCTGTCGAGATTACCATCCCCGCGAAAATAGCGGAGACTCTGGCTCATACAGCGGTCGTGAATAACACGATTGTCCAAGTCAATATTCCCGGCCTGGGCTGGAATGGTAAGACGCTGTTGCGAGAGATCCAATCTCATCCTTGCAGACCTCTGCTTTACCACCTCAGCTTTTTTGCGATTGGCTCACAAAGCAGTATTGAGGTCGATGTTCCTTTGCACATTGTTGGTGAAGCCCCCGGTGTCACGCAAGAGAAGGGAGCGCTAGATACCGTTCTGACTGATTTGCATGTGCAATGTGCGCCAGATCAAATTCCTGATTCGATTGATGTAGATGTTTCTCAGATGCATACTGGCGACGTTATACACGTGCGTGACTTGATTATGCCTGACGGGGTGACTGTCTTAGGCGAACCAGAGCGGACGGTGGTCACGGTCTCAGCAACCCGTGCAGCAGCCTCGGCTGAATCAGAGGCATCGTCAGCAGCTCAAGACGCTCAATCCACTGCCGGAGCCGCTTCTTAACATCTAGCGATCGCCTTCTTTGACCATCCACAAATTTAACCATGAGGCCAGGGGTGAACTCTGGCTTTTTTATTGGCGAGGATGGCGTCGGGCTGTAAAGTAAGAAGTTCTGGGAGTTAATGACTGCAAATTGCCCCCAAAAGACTGCTAAGCCGAAATCTATGACAGAAACAACTCTGCCCACTTTTATCCGCCAGATGTTAGAGCCGGATTTTTATTCGCATCCGGTGGTAGAACCGATTCAACTCATCCAGACTCATGTTTCTTATGTGCTGCTGACGGGTGAGTATGCTTACAAGCTGAAAAAGCCTGTGAATTTTGGGTTTTTAGACTTCAGCACCTTAGAGAAGCGCCACCACTTTTGTGCAGAAGAATTGCGGCTCAATAAGCGGGGAGCGGCGGAGTTGTATCTAGAAATGCTGCCCTTGACTCAAGTGGGCGATCGCTTTCAACTAGGCGGAGATGGCGAGCCAGTTGAGTATGTAATTAAGATGCGGCAGTTTCCTCAGACGGCCTTATTTACGGACTTATTTGATCGGGGTGAACTTACCGAAGCTCATTTAGTGCAATTAGCGCAAGAGCTAGCTAAGTTCCACGCCAAAGGGGCGATCGACGACTACATTCGCAGCTTTGGCAAAGTGGAGCAAGTGCGGCTGGCGATCGACGAGAACTATGAGCAAACCCAAAACTATATTGGGGGGCCACAAACTCAACAGCAGTTTGACGAAACCCGCAGCTATACCGATCGCTTATTTGCCGAGCAATCGGATTTATTTGAGAGCCGAATTCGCAATAACTGGATTCGCGAGTGCCACGGTGATGTGCATTTGAGAAACATTTGCTTGTGGAATGACAAGATCTTGCTGTTTGACTGCATCGAGTTTAACGAGCCATTCCGCTTTGTCGATGTCATGTTTGATGCGGCTTACATCGTCATGGATTGTGATGCTCGCGATCGCTCTGACCTCAGCAATGTCTTCTTGAATGCCTACGTTGAACAGACAGGCGATTGGGAGGGCTTGCAAATCTTGCCGTTTTATCTCAGCCGTCAATCTTATGTGCGGGCGAAAGTTACCTCCTTCTTGCTAGATGACCCTGGTGTGCCAGAGGCCGAAAAACAAGCCGCTTCTGAAACCGCAGCTCGCTACTATCGCTTAGCTTGGCAGTACACCCAACCGCGTCAAGGTCGGTTGTTCTTAATGTCGGGGTTATCGGGTGCAGGCAAGAGTACTGTGGCACGACAGCTAGCTAAGCAAACCGGAGCGATTCAAATTCGTTCGGATGCGGTGCGTAAACACTTGGGTGGGGTGCCTTTGTACGAGCGCGGTGGCGCAGATCTCTATACGCCAGAAATGACTGCCAAAACCTACGATCGCTTGATCCAGTTAGGCACTACCCTAGCGAGTCAAGGGTACACAGTCATTCTCGATGCCAAATACGATCGCCAAAGCCTGCGTTCTGCTGCGATCGCTCAAGCGCAAGCCCAACAGATCCCGGTGCAAATCCTTTACTGCACAGCTCCAGAAAACATTTTGCGCGATCGCCTCCAGCAACGTACGGGTGATATTGCCGATGCGACCGCCGATCTCTTGCCCCAGCAGTTTATGGAGCCCTTCACAGAAGTAGAGGCTAGCCTGGTAACTTCAATTGATACCACACAGGAACTTCAACCCCAATTGCCGCATATTTCCTAACTCAGGAGCCTGACTGTGACCAAAAAGCCCCCTAGTGCGACGACTGCCTATGCGATCGGACTACGGTGGGCTTTATTCTTTTTGCTTAGTTTTTTTGTCTTGGGCTACTCTGCGCTCTTTAGTATTGCCCTAGGCATTGTCGGTGGTGTGACAACTGGCATGATGTTTACTTGGTGGCATA
>CBIHQL010000088.1:0-10954 GCA_966211855.1 uncultured bacterium | reverse complement strand
ATAACTAATTGCTAAACCTAGACCCGTGCCCTTACCAACAGGCTTAGTTGTAAAGAATGGATCGAATAGTTTATCTTGAGATTCTTGGCTAATGCCTACTCCATTATCACAAATATGAATATTAATCCATCGATCTTGAATAGCCTCAGTATAAATTCTGATATGGGGAGAAAAGCTTTGTGGTTGTCTTTCTCGGGCTTCTTCTAGGGCATCAACTGCATTGCTTAGAACATTCATAAATACTTGATTGAGCTGACCGGGATAGCATTCTACTTTGGGTAGTGCGCCATAATCTCGAATGATTTCAATAGCTGGAAAATCAGGTCTTGCCTTGAGACGGTGATGAAGAATTGTCAAGGTGCTGTCAATGCCTTCATGAATATCAACCACTTTGACTTCTGCTTCATCAAATCTAGAGAAAATCCTCAGGGACTTAACAATTTCCCGAATCCGAACCGTGCCCATCTGCATAGATTGGAGGATCTTAGCCAAATCAATTTTTAGAAAATCAAGATCAATGGCATCGATTTCTTCTGCAACTTCTGCTGGTGGGTTAGGGCAGAGTTTTTGATATAGATCTATCAACCTGACTAAATCTTTGGCATACTGATCAGCATGACTAATGTTGCCATGAATAAAATTAACAGGGTTATTAATTTCGTGGGCAATGCCTGCAACCATCTGACCCAGACCAGACATTTTCTCGTTTTGGACTAGTTGGGTTTGAGTGCGTTTTAATTCCTGCAATGTTTGCTGTAAGACTATTTCCGCTTGCTTGCGCTCGGCAATCTCATCTATCAGTCGGGCCTCAGCATTTTTCAGCGCTAGATGGATGTTGATGCGGGCTAAAGTCTCTTCAAGCTGAATTGGCTTTGTAAGGTAGTCAACTGCTCCAAGCTGTAGCCCCTTGACCTTATCAGTAATATCTGACAAGGCAGTCATAAAAATAACCGGAATTTTTTTCGTTTGCGGTTCTGCCTTAAGACGACGGCAAGTTTCAAAGCCGTCAATTCCTGGCATCATCACATCCAGCAAAATTAAATCAGGAAAAGTCTTTTGTGCCTTCTCCAGAGCACTTTCACCACTCTTGGCAACCGAGATTTTAAAGCCAGCTTGAGCCAGATAATCTACCAAAACTTTGATATTGGTAGGAATATCATCCACTATCAGAATAGAGTTTTGCTGGAAATGCGACATTGCGTATCCTAAGGGGGGTCTTTAGAACAGAGAGGTGTTTTGAGCGATCAGGATCTAGCTTCCACTGCCACTACTTCTTTAGAGTTTAGGATTCCCTAAAAAAGACCAAATCTCACTCTTAGCTCCTTGAAATCTTAAGGCACTAGCTCCAAACCACTCAGGCACAGGTTTTGGGAGCTAGTGAACTAGCTGGAGGTTGAGCAGTTTAGTCATTCTCCGTCCAACACTGACCGAACCACACTACCTGCTATGGGATAACTGGCTGATGCTCGACGCACCTGAACCGTTTGCAATGGCGCTTAACACCTGCCTAAATACCTAACTCATCTTCCCGTCAAATGCTCACTAACAGATGTTTTTCAAGCTGGACGAGTTCGCTGGGAAAATCCCCAGGCAAACGCAATGGCAATGAGTCCCACCATTATTCCTTCTGGGGGGACTAGTTCTGGAGCCAAAACGCGGAGCAATAAACGGGTTCCAACCAGCGCAACGGTAATGTAGCCAGCGGTTTCGAGGTGCAAAAACTCTTCTAACCATCGGATGAACAATCCTGCCAAAAATCGAAGTAAAACAATTCCAATTGTGCCTCCCAGAATGATCAGCCAAAGCTCTTGGGAGATGGCGATCGCCGTTGTCACACTATCGAGCGAGAACGCTAGATCGGTCACTGCAATCAGGGGAATCACTTGCCAAAATGACCGGGGTGACACAGAGCGATCGCCCGCTTCAGCCTGCTTAGTGGTGAAATATCGCCAAGACAACCATAGGAGATAAACGGCTCCAAGCAATTCAAACTGCCAGAACTGCACGACCCATGCTGCACTAGCGATCAGCAGTAACCGCAAGACATAGGCAATGCCCAGCCCAACATTGAGGGCGCGACGTGCTTGACTGGGAGAGTGCAGGGTTTGAGAAATGGCGGCAAGGGCGATCGCATTATCTGCTGACAAGACTGCCTCTAATGCAATCAGTACGATCAGCACCAGGAGCGTTTCGATACCCAGATTGAACGGAGAACGAAAGATATAATCCACCATGGCTTCAATTTCACCTAAATGAGCTTGGTCAACCGTTATGCAGTTTTGTTAATTCCCTGCACAGTGTACCCAGCCTGCCGCCAGCCGATAATTCCGCCTTTCAACACATAGACAAAGAGATAGCCACGCCTCAGCAATTGCTTAGCCACTATTAAGCTTCGGTATCCATCCAGGCAGATCAATAAAACAGGTTGAGCTTTAGGAATATCTCTCAGCAAAATATCTACGTTCAGACGTTTTGCTCTGGGAACAGTGCTCGTTAGATATTTGGGATTTTGCACATCAAGGATGAGTAACCTTTGAGGATGGGTGCTGGCTTCTGCGGCTGATAGCAGCACAGGTAGGATATTGGATGAGGAAACTTTTGACTGGAGCGCCATCGAACTTTCTCCTTGTAAAAACAGTTGTTAGTCAATTAGAAAAGACAGAAACTTCATTTGGTTTAAGGTGGAAAAACCAACTCGATCACAATGCAATTCAAAATGTGACTTTGAATATACATAAGGAGATTTTTAATCATTGCCCATCCTCAAAAAACAAGGTCGATTAAATCAAAAATTCAAGTGTAAAATTGCAATGAAAACATGAGCCAAAAGATCGTAATCAGCAAGATACTAACGGCAACTCCAGCATAAAGATACAAACGGTAAACTCGTAAGTTATATAGATTTGATAAACATGCAATGCTCAATACGCTAGTGCCAATTATTAAAAATAGATACTTAAACATGATTAGTCTTCATTAGACAATTGATGAGTAAGGATAGATTTAGCGAGTCACTGGATTACGCCAAGACATCAAGATAGCAATCAGAAGTAATGCTTGAATAAACCAGGGAGCTAAAGTAAGACCTGTAGCCAAACTTAAAAATGACACGATCGCCGCAAGAATTCTCACCATCTCTTCTCGTGCCATAGTTCTGAGATACAGTGCAAAACAGGCGATCGCAAGTGAAACTAGAAGCGGAGTAAGCCCCATGACAAACTAATGAATAACAAATGGTTCTTGAGACAAAGAACAGAATCAGAAATTGACTGTTGATCAATACCTCAAGATAGTAAGCCCAGTCTGGAAAACTCTTTGGTTGAGTCTCCATACAGCGCCAAGCGAATTGGTATTGATGTCAGTGAGGTTAACTCAGTGATAAAAAGAGTTAACTCAGTAAAAAAGGAGAATATTGAGCGAATGAAACTGAAGTTGCACAGGTATTCCATGCAATTTTCTAATCCAATGAATGGATTACGAGTCCGCTTTGAAAATTCCCAATAAGTATCTGAGGGACAGTCATCTTCAGATTAATAGACTGAAGCAACTACCCTTTGTCATTTCAAGGGAGAGATCAAGCGGCTGGTAATTTAGAGCAAAAACTTGCTAGGGATTAAAGTCACCCAGTGTTGCCACAGCGAAGCGATTACAGCAACTTCTGCTTGACTGTTCTTTCCCAGTGCCGAGCGGCAAAGTAATCAAGGTTTGACTTTGCAACTGCTTTTTCAGCAGGTTTTAAGTGTCGATGAACGTCAGCATTCATTTCCCTAACAGATTTACTGCTTAATTTAGGTAAACATTTTTATTTTATCACAACACGCTTTGAAATCAACGCCTGTATCTGTGAACAATTGGGATCTCCCCTGCTCTTGCTATAACTGAGCGATATTGATCGTGCTAAATCTCAACCTGTATGGGTTTATGTTTAATCTCGACAATTAAGCGACGAATATCAGCCCGTGCCAGCGTGAGCCCAATCAAGTCGAATTCCCCGTCAAACTACCCTTCTAGTGACTCTCCGATCCTCCATCTCAAACTCTTGGTGCGTACATCATGATCAGAACCCCCACTAGGATAATGGTGGCTCCCATCCAATCCAGGCGATCGGGAGCAACCTGATCGATTCGCCATCCCCATAGGATGGACAGCATGATAAAGATCCCACCATAAGCTGCATAGGCTCGTCCGAAATTTGCGGGTTGAAGTGTTGCCACAAATCCGTAAGTTGTCAGTAAAATCGCGCCAATCAATGCTAGCCAGATGCTTTTTCCTTCGCGTAGCCATAGCCAAATCAGGTAGCCGCCCCCAATCTCACATAAGCCTGATAAAACAAAGATCAATAGTGAAAAAATTGTTGTCATGATAAATCAAGTCATTGAAGCCTATAGTAGTCGGTAATGTTTACTTTCCAATGGTTTAGCGATGTACGTGGTTATTGGTGGTGCAGGGATGATGGGGTTGGGGCTAGCCCAGCAACTCCTAAAACAGGGGCATACGGTTGCCATCATTGACGTTGATCCACTAGCTTGTCGCTTTGCACGTGAGAAAATCGGTGTGATGGCATTTGAGGGAAGTGCTGTTAGCACAACAGTTCTTTTAGAAGCTGGGATTCGACAGGCAAATGCAGTGGTGGCAGCCTTGAGAAACGATGCGCTCAATTTAGCACTGATCACTCTATCGAGAAGTTACGGTATCTCTCATATTGTGGTGCGGATGCGCGATCGCGAGTTTCTAGAAGCTTACCGCTTAGCTCAAGCCAGCCACATTATCAGCACAGTGGATTTAGCCGTTGCAACGATGGCAAATGCGATCGAATACCCTGAAGTAGAGTCGATGATGCATTTTGAACAAGGACAGGTAGAAGTGTTGAAGCTACCTGTCCCTGGTGACTGTTATGTGGCAGGACGCACCGTTGCCCAAATTGCCCAAGATCCTCGTTTTCCAACGGGTTCGCTGATCATTGGCTATCAATGCCACGCTTGTGCAAATTTAGAAATCCCGAATGGCAATACGGTATTAGAAGCAGGCTCCACTATCCTGGTGGTGACTCGTCCTGAGTCTGTTCATCCCATGATTGATTTCTTGGGCATACAGGCTAGTCATCTTCCAACGAGAGAAGTTTCTCATCCAAATCTTTGATATACGGCTGCACTAGATCCTCAGGCACAATTCGCTTACGGAGGGCATTACGGATAGCTCCTTTTTCTGCGAGCAACAATTGTCGTCGGATAGTATCAAGTCCACTGCGATCGCTTCTCAATTGGCCCGCCCGATACTCGTTGTGAAGATCTCGTAGAACCCGCTCAGACTGTGCAACTCGTACTTGATAGGATGCCCAGAGTTCTTCATATACGGCTTTGGGCAGCACACCCGATTTCAGTAAACTATCCAGTTCATCTTGAGCCGCTTTCGCAGCAATCAACTGAATCTGAAGCTTTCCAACTTGCTCCATTGCATCTGAAACGTGGCTAATTTTAAGCTGTTTGACCAACCAGGGTAAGCTTAACCCCTGACCAACCAAAGAAAAGAGGACGGCACCAAACACCAACTCAATAATGTCTGCCCGTCCCGGCAATGCGAGGGGGATACTTAGTGCCAGTGCCATCGACAAAGAGCCTTTGATATTACCCAAGAATAGAACGTGCTGCCAGCGTAGAGGAATTGGGCGATCGAACCAGCGCAACCCTGCCAGCAAGAGATAAACAGAGAGAATCCGGCCTAATTGATATGCCAGAATTACCAGTAGGATGGCAGGTAAAATGCTCCACAGGGTGACTGGGTTAATTTCAATGCCAATTAGCAAAAAGATAAACGTGTTGACCCCGAAGCCCGCATATTCCCAGAAGCTCAATAAAGACATGCGATCGGAGGCAGACGAGCTGCGGGGTAAGCCAAGATTACCGAAGATCAGTCCGGCAATGACCACGGCAACTGCCCCTGATACACCCAGAAATTGCCCAATTTGAAAGGTTCCTAATGCTAAGGCACCTGTTAGCAGCAAACTGCTTAAGGAGTCATTTAAGCGGGTGAAGATGGGCAGACTCAAATAGCCGAGTATTGCTCCTACAAGTCCGCCACCCAAAGCAACGACTAGCAGTTCTTTGATTCCTTCTACAACTGTGAGAGAACCTGTTGTATAAACAACCAAAATCAAATTGAAAGAAACTAGAGCCGCTGCATCATTAAACAGAGTTTCTCCCTCGACAATAGTGGATAACCTAGAAGGGACACGGATTTCCTTAAAAACAGCAATCATCGAGACTGTATCTGTGTTTGCTAGAATGATGCCAATGAGCAAAGCAGGAATCCAGTCTAGTCCCAAGCCATATTTCACGATCGCAGCGATGATTGCCGATGAGAAAACCGACCCTGGCCCTGCTAGAAGGGCGATCGGCTTGAAGGTACTGCGGAGACGGCTGATATCGGTATTGATTGCCGCTTCAAAAATCAGAATAGGCAGGAAAAGATTGAGGACTAGAGAAGGATCTAACCCAATTTGACGCGAAAAAACCTCTGTAATGGGTAACCCTGCCAGCACTAACCCTGTTACATAGGGGATTCGCAACCGCTGAGTTACAAGGGCAACTACGGTTGCGATCAGGAGCAAAATAATTAGGACAGTAGCCAGTTCAGGAATACTGCCTGCTACTTGACTATTTTCAACAGGGTTGATGCCTGATGGACTTTGCTGTGCGACAATCCACGCCATTGTCTTTTCCTCAAAGCTCAAGGGTTGAATACTGTTTGAGTTTACAAGGGTTCCCACTATCCTTGAAGGATCAATGCTGTATCAGCACACTTCCTGTACGAATCAAAACTGGCCCCCCTAACCCCCCAATGCTGGGGGGACTTTAACACAGCTTCCCGCAGCATTGGGTGACGGGAGGGGGCCGAAACGTATTCATGCAGGAGGTTTAGCGTAATGAGGCGAATGTTAATGACGCTGAAACATCATCTGTCTTTTGCTTGGATAATTATGGCGATCGCGCTAATTTCTTGCTCGACTCCAACCAGCTTGTCAAATTCGTCGATTCAAAGCCGAGAAACTCAGCTCCAAGCCGTTTCTCTAAACAAAGACAATATCGTCATGGGGCAAACTGTTTATGTTCCCATTTATTCACATATCTATCATCACAATAGCCAAGATCGAGTTATGAACTTATCAGCGACACTGAGCGTTCGCAATACAGACTCGACCGATCCAATCATCATTACCTCTGTGAAGTACTACGATACAGATGGTCAACTCATTCGGCAAGATGTTGAGCGTCCAGTCGCCCTAAACCCCCTTGCTTCCACTAGCTTCTTCGTCGCCGCAGATGATACCAGTGGTGGATCAGGCGCAAACTTTGTTGTGGAATGGGTTGCAGAAAAAAAGGTGTCAGAACCTGTTATTGAAGCAGTCATGATCAACACCTCTGGAGGGCAAGGAATTTCGTTTATTAGCCCTGGGAAAGTTGTTGAGCAGCGTGACAGTCGAAACTAGCATCAGCCCTCTTAAGTGTTTAAGATCTGCTGAGTTAACGAGCTTTTCTGCGCCTTTTATATTTCTTTTTAATGCGTTTGACTTGATCTAAAAATTGCGCTCCCTTGGCTGGGTTGACCATAGCCACATAATTTGCAAACCCTTGAATAGAGGTTAATAAATCTGCTGAGTTGCCCCAATGTTTCCCAGTTAGGCCATCTTTTTCAATCTGGTAGAGAGTGGCTCGAAAGCGCTTGAGAGTCTCGCGATCGATATTCAGCTTGTCGTTGACTACGATACCAGTGACTTCTTGTTGGCGCGATCGCCGCAAAACTCGGGTTTTTTCGGGATGGATGGTGAAGCCCTCATGAGCCACGATTGAGGCAGTGCGCTTGAGCAAATTGCAGATCTGATGTAGATGCTCGCTAGAGGTCGAAAAGGTCAGATCATCAGCATAGCGGGTGTATGTGAACCCGATCGCTTCAGCCATTTGGGTTAACCGCCGATCGAGCCGCCGACACAGGAGATTAGCGATCGCAGGGCTGGTGGGCGCACCTTGAGGGAGATGGCGATCGCTCAAGGCCACATAGTATGTTTTGCCATCCAGCTCTACCGTCTCAACTAAGGGCTCGGTACAAAGTAGCCCTAAAATCGTGGCGACTGACTCTGAATAACCGAAGGATCTAAAGAGTCCTTTAACCCGTCTGTAGGAGATGGATGGAAAGAAATCTTGCAGATCAAAATTGATAATGACTGCCGCGCCAACATGGGGTTGTGCATTGGTGACAATCGATCGCCCTTGACAAAACCCATGCGCTGCCGGATGTAGTGCTAGCCGTTCTAAAATGTGTTGCAAAATCCAATACTGCGATCGCTTCAACCGTGGCATTGGAGCTGAAATTAACCGCTCTCCGCCAGCTTTTTTGGGGATGTGGAAGCGCACATAATGGGATGTAGTTGCTGTTTGGCGAGCGAAAGATAGAAAGCGTAACTCACCTAAACTAATTTCCATGGCAGCGGCAAGTTCTGCGGCAGTCTGGAGTACGGGTAAGTGATAGTTTTCTAGACGATCGCGATCGCTCTCGGTTTGGTTTAGCCCTGCCGAAACCCCGTCACCTAGATAAACAATCTCCTGTTGCTGACGCTCTGCCCAAGCTGCAACTCTCGCTTGCCGTTCTTGCTCTCGTCGCTCTTTAGTTTCTTGTTGTTTGCGGCGCGATTCGGCAAGGCGTTGCTCTAGTAGCTTTTTGCGCAGCGCTTTTTCATCTTGCAGATCGCGGTTTTGTTGATGCAGTGCTTGCATTTCCCGCTGGATTTCACCGCGTCGCCGAATCTCATCTGCAGGGTCTTGCGGCACTTCACCTTGAGCCGGCCAAAAACCCAACCGGATCATTTCTTCTAAAATCACTTCTTCGCGAGAAGCGTGACGAATTCGTTCCCAAAGTTCTTCGCGAGTGCGGGGTGCTTCAGTCATAGGCTTGGGTGAATCAAGAAACCTTCCTTGAGCGTGACCCAAGAAAGGCTTCTATGTGTGTAAACGGCTAGGAGATTTCCCTTCGTAAACCCCTCAGGACTGGATTGGTCAACTCAAGCGGGTCCCGGTAGCTAGCGCTCATTAGCTTCATGGAAGCCACACTGTAATAGCGCTAGCTACCGAGCGACCCGCACAGTCAAGACCAGGCCAGTGATGCGCATTTAGACTAATCACAAGAATGGCGATCCACCATTCAGATTGCAAGGTAATAGGTCTTCTAGCCGATGTTAGGAGCGCTGACGGGTGTGTTGCATCCGGAGCGCTAGAATGTGTTCGCAGGGGCCTTTAAACAGCTTGTTTTGCTGGTGCCAATTGCAAGTACATTCTGCCAAAATCATACGCTGATCTCGATCGATCGTCACGATTGGTTCATAAGTCTTTTCGTTTTCCTGAACGCTTCCTTGTAAAAGCAAAGCTCCTGTGCTGTCAGCGATCGCATGAGTTACCTGAACTGAGTTGGCGCTTAAGAATCGTGTGGCTTTCTCTTCACGTTCATTCGCAAACCGCAGTTGATCCAGCGGTAGGGGATCACGGCTGAGTTCTCGAACTCGGTAGACCTGCTTGTTAAGGTCGTAAATTGCTCGTCCAGCTTGGGTATAAGCGCTCAGGGCACCCAGTACCACAGAGCGATCGAGTTTGAGGCGATCGCTGAGAGCATCGGGAGACTCGACCCAATTTTGTTTCAACGCACTAAAGATTTGTTGCTTTGTCCAGTCATCGACATCGGCGCGGGGAGCCATCAGGTCGAAGTTTCCGGCTTGTGACCAGTCGTTTGCTGTCCAACCCGACAAACCCAGCGTGAAGGACATATCCCCTAGATCAGCGACATAAAATGAAGGCATTCCGGTGCCTAGGAGATGAACAGTAAACTTTTTGGCAACAGGAATCAACCGCTCTAAAAACAACAAACGTCGCCGTCCCCAAACTCGAATCTCTTGAGGTTCTGAACCTTCGTAAATCGAGCGAGGGCAAACAATCTCTTTTTCCCAGGGCTCTAAGACAATCCGTACAGGCTGTCCGGGTTGGAGGTGATAGCGCAGACTCCGTGGCCCCTGTTTCTCTTTTTGCCGCCGCAGGACGAAACAGATATTGTAGATATCCATCGGGTGCAAGTCAAAGCGAACAGCAGGTAGAGACATGGCTGAGCTAACTTGCAAGAAGCCCCTTACCCAACTTTCGGGCAAATCAATTTTGACTTCTTTGTAAGCTGTTTCGTGGGTCGTCTGAACTTCAAACCCTGAGGGATCAACTTCAAACTGGGTGCGCTTGTAACTGCGGATTTTTTGAAACTCATTGTAGAGGTTTTGGGAGTAGTCAATATTGGTGGTGCCACAGGCGAACTCATGGATATTTTGAAATACCTCATAACTTGCGCCTAAGCGACCATAGCTCGATTCATCCCGACTGAAGCACTCAAAAAATACTTCATCGGGATGGACGGTAATCACTGGGTCGAATAAGAAATAAATATCAAGCTTCTTTTGAAATACATAAGACTGAAACTTATTTCTCGCTTCGTAATAGGGCTTGAGGCGGAGGGCACGACAGCGGTTGATTTCTGTGAGTTCTGCTTGCAGTTCTTTGAGGCGATCGCTGACCTCTTGACGGTCGGCTGCTAACATCTGCCAATCAATCTCTATCTGTTGAGCCGCCCACTCTTTATAAGCACTTTTATCTCTGGGTTGATAGCGCAGGTCAGCTACGACTACATCATGCAGAGCGCTAATCGCCTCTCGGAACGCTATGTGTTGCCGCAGTTCGCCGCGAAAGAAGGTTGGCTCTCGCTTGAGGTCTGGCGCAAACGACATCTGGGTGCGATCGCTGCGATCGAGAACCGCTTGCCTCAGGATGATTCACGCATTCTTGCACAATACCCCGCAGTTTCGCTGTTGCACCGGAAGCTAGGCGAGCGCCTGATGACGACACACTTCGTGAATTTCCCGGTCGATTCGAGC
>CBIHQL010000087.1:0-10968 GCA_966211855.1 uncultured bacterium | reverse complement strand
CATCTCGTTAATCAGCTCACAATAAAACCCTGAGAACTACAAAGGGCTCTCAGGGCTCATTCGTTTGTCTTAGACAGCTACGAGAAAAACGTGGGTTTGTCTATTGAACAATCGGATTACAGTTGGGCAACGCTACCAAGCAGCCATTGGTGTTTTTGCTACTTTTCAGCTCAGCCATGCTGGGTTTCTTGGCCTTAGCAACTGTGGTTTCCAACACACTCAAAGCCCGGAGATACTGAGGATCGGCCTTAGTGCCAATCAATTTCGGGTCAGATGCTAGCTTTTGGCGTTGGGCATCGGTCAAATCAATCTTGATGTTTGGGGTAATCCCTTTGTGACTGATGTCGGTGCCATCGGGTGTGTAGTAGTGAGCGATCGTCACCGCTAGACCCGACCCATCGGAGAGAGAGTGTACCGATTGCACCAGAGCCTTACCAAAGGTTTGACTACCCACCACTGTAGCCCGTCCGTTATCCTTGAGGGCACCCGTCAAGATCTCACTGGAGCTAGCAGAGTTACCATCCACCAGAACTGCAACAGGCCGCTTGGTGAGCGCGGTGCGATTTGCAGAAATTTCTTCACTCTCGCCTTTGCGGTTCACGGTCTTGACGATCGCTCCAGAATCTAACCACATCCGCGAGATCTCAATGCTGGCTTGCAATAGACCACCAGGGTTACTGCGCAGATCCAGTACATAAGCATCAACATTCTGGCTGTCTAAGTCTCGAATGGCTCGCCGCATCTGCTCAGACGCATGAGCGCTAAACTCATTCAGACGAATGTAGCCAATTTTGTTACGGCCCTCTTGCTGAAGCGAATAACGCACCGTGGGTAGTTCAATCTTGGCTCGTTGCAATCCCACATTAAACGGCGATCGCCCATTCCGCTCAATTTGTAGCGTGACTTTGGTGCCAGCATCGCCCCGAATCAGGTTAGAGGCATCTTCAACACTCATGCCTTTGGTAGGTTTGCCATCAATCGCCAAAATGCGATCGCCTGCCTGAATCCCGGCTTTGAGCGCTGGAGAATTTTCAATGGGTTCGACAACGGTCAGCACCTTGGTTTTTTCATTCAGCTCTAAGCGGATACCAACTCCAGATAGTTCTCCAGAGGTTTGGCTGTTCAGCGCTTGATATTGCTTCGGATCGAGGAAGCGAGTATAGGGGTCATCGAGTGTCTCTAAAGCCTTGCGTAAAGCCGTATAGGCGTCTTCACGAGATTTATAGTTGTTATTCAGCAGTTGCTGGCGAACAACTTGCCAATCAGTTTGATTAAAAGTTCCGTCTACATATTCACGATTTACGATCTGCCAAGCTTCGTCTAAAACCGTCTTAGGGCTATCTTGCAGGGCAGCCCGAACTGAACGACTCAGCCCAGGGCCAAAAAGTGTTAAAGCGGCGGCAGTAGCGATCGCCCCACTGTAAAGAGCGACTTGGAGCAAATTGATGTGTCTGGGGGACTGATTCATCGGAAGTTGGCTCAGATATAAATAACTCGGTGGCTTAGCAGGCTTGAATAGAAACAGCCTCAAGAAACAGAACCGGAGAATGCACCACAGTAAATACTTGCGAAGTTGGCTCTATCTCTGATGTGTACCAACAACTCCTCATGCGCAAAACTGTCCATAAGGTCTTGTTACCCCTAAGACAATTACTTTCAACATACCCAGACCACCTCACTAGTTGATGATAGTGCTGTGCCAGTTTGGGCAGTGTCCCTGTTGAGTGGGTATGATGCGTTGGCGAGGTTCTAGTGAGAGCTGAGTCGTGAGATCCAGCCTTAACAATGACTTAAGAAATTCAGCATGAAATGATGGTCTTGCCCGTCAGGATAGCACGAGGTTATGAGTATTGGAGTCCGTGAAGTTTCGGGCAACCAGTGACTACCTCCGATCTGTCTTGAATCATGAAATTACAACTGCTTGTAAAGGATTGCCACCCCCTATGCAACCCAAACGTCATCGCCAACAACGCTCAACCCGACAGACATCAAGGCAGCGCCGTTTCCACCAATTTCTGATCGCTGGTGGGATTGGTTTAGGTCTGGCATTTGGGAGTTGGCTCCTGATGACCACGATAGCACTGCGATCGGCTGCTGCGGGGCCAGTAGATGCATTCCTCGTCTTGGGAGGTAGCATCCGCCGAGAAATTTATATGGCAGATTTAGCAAAACAATATCCCCAGACTCCCGTTTTGATTTCTACCGGATCTATTGATCCTTGCATTTTGTTGATCTTCCAGCGAGTCAATGCCCCCATCCGGCAGGTGTGGCTAGAAAGATGTGCTGAATCTACGTTTGATAATTACTACTATGCAGTCCCAATTTTGGAGCAGTGGCGATCGCGTAAAGTTAAGGTCGTAACCTCTGAAACCCATCTACCGAGGGCGAAATGGCTGGCTCAAATTTTGTTGGGATCGCACGGCATTTGGGCAGAAATGGAAATCGTGCCTGAAACTGGTGTACCCGGTAATCAGGAAGCTTGGTTCAAAACTGGTTTAGATATCGCTCGCAGTTTGGTGTGGGCAATGGTCAGCCAAGTCTACTCACCGAGTTGCGATCGCCTCCGACCTCTGAGTGAAGTGGATATCGAAGCGTGGCGGCAGGAAGGATTTAAATGTGAGTATCAGGGGCAGGTTCGCTAAAAGAGAGGTGCGATCGCTGTAGTTGCTCGGCTACTGCCTGTACTGCCGAGAACGGAACTTGATAGAAATATTGCCGCCGAAATTGTTCTTCTTGAACGGCTTCTAGAAACGGCTGAATTTTGACGTTGAGCAAGCTGGGATCGCTGATTTCTGGGTCGCCTAGGTAGTGCATTTGGAATCCCTGCTCAGAAGATTTCACCTCAAATCCTAAGGCTCGCAGACTTTGAAAACCGAGTTGCAAAGAGCGATCGCCAATGCCGAGTTTGGCTTGCAGTTGTTGGCGTGTTGCCAAATTTTGGGTGCGATCGAGATACTTAGCAACCCCAACCAGTTGTTGCCACAGTTGCGCAGGCGGGGTGAGATTGGGTGAGGGATAGGCGATCGCTAAGGGTCGTGATTCTTGCAAGGCGCGCCGTAGCCAAGCTTGTAGTTCTGCCCAACTGGTCGGACATTGCGTGACTAACAAGGGCTCTACAGCGGGAGGAGAGTCGGGTTGCTCAGTGCGCCAATCCCACAGCCAGTCGAGTGTGGTGAGCGATCGCGGCAACTGAACGGCATGACTTGCACTCAAAATTGCCAGCAACCGTACCTCGTAATGAGGCACGATCCTACGGGGTCGATTTTCGTAACTGTTGAAGTCTAGCTCGACAACGACATCGCAACGTCCTGAAGGAATTTCGTCTTTGTAGTGGCCCCACCAAACCCCCGGAAAACCCTGCGTAGTTGAGTCATCCCAGAGTTCAAAGTTGGTCTTGATATACTGCACCTTGCGACCCTGCAAATCTTGGATGTTGCGATGCCAAGCCCGCTCAAACCAACAGTTGCGAATCAGCAATTTCGGCACCGGATTGCCCATGCCACAGGGTTCTAGTAGCTTGAGTTCGCGGAATAAGTCTTTGCCTAGCTCCGCCACCGTGACTTCTAAATCAGCTTCGGCAATCGTTGCAGACACCCCAACAGAGACAAAATCTTGCTGGCGCAGTTGACGGTTAATCGCTTCGGTAAATAGCGGCAAGTTCGCGATCGGTAAACTCAACCCAGCCGCAAAGGGATGCCCGCCAAAACTGTGCAATAAGTGGGCTTGCTCCTGTACCAGTTGGTAGAGATCGACTTGGTTAATTGACCGTGCAGAACCCCGTGCCAAGGGCTGAGTTGCGTCAGGCATATCTGGTTCAGTTAGCCCTAAATCCGCCGTTTCTGCACTCAACAAAATTGTGGGACGACCATACTCATGAGCAATTTGACTAGCGACCAACCCCAATACTCCTGTGGGCCACTGAGGATCGCTTAGAACAATCACACTCGTGGTTGAGAGATCGAGCTGTGCTAACCGCTCTTTCACCTGCTGCGTGACTTCTCGTTGCAGCGACTTGCGACGGATATTGGCTAATTCGGTTTCTTCGGCGAGTTGGCGGCAGCGCTCCTCATCTCGACTGGTCAACAGCTCCACGCAAAAGTGGGCATCTCCTTGGATCCGGCTGACAGCGTTGATCCGTGGCCCCAACCCAAAGGAGATATCGGTTGGGCGATCGCCGCTTTTTTTGCAGAGTTCTAGAAGTTTCGTGATCCCCGGCCTGGTCGCTTGGCTACCGAGTTGCATTTGGTGCTGAAGTTGCTCAATGCCTTTTTGAGCGAGATAGCGGCAGTCTCCTGTCAATTGCACCAAGTCAGCAATTAAGCCGATCGCCACCAAATCTAACAGTTGCTGTAGCGGTTGTTGGGGGACTTCGGGCAAGGTTTCATACAGCGCTTCGACCAGTTTGTAAGCCACCGCTACCCCTGACAGATGAGCTAGAGGATGATCTGCGGGAAGCGATCGCGGATTAATGATCGCCACAACAGGAGGGCGTTCTGGTGGTAGGGTGTGATGATCGGTGACAATCACATCCATCCCTAACTGGTTGGCGTAAGCGATTTCTGCCAAATTAGTGCTGCCCGTATCGCAAGTAACAACTACATGGCAACCTTGAGCTGCTAACGCTTCTAGCCCTCGAATCGATAGCCCATGCGATTCTTTTAAGCGATTAGGGATGTAATAGCGCAGGTGTTGATCAGGTACAAAAAATTGGCCTAGACCTTCCCAAAGTACGGCTGTCGAGGTGATGCCATCAGCGTCAAAATCACCCCAAATTGCTACAATCTCTGCCCGTTCCCTCGCTTGTCGCAATCGCTCGACGGCCCACTCCATCTCACAACCAAACGCAAACGGGCTGGTCGGTTGATACAAAGCAGGATTGAGGAACCCAGCCAGTTGTTGCAGATCACAGATGCCTCGCTGCCACAGCAATTGAGCAGCATAGCGTCCTGGCAAACCTGCTGCATGAGTTTTGACCGCTTGCACAAACCATGGTGGCGGACTGTCGAACAAGCGATCGCGAGTTAAAGTTAGGGACGATTGTGCAGACTCAGCGGTGGACTGTTCCAGCATTCACATTTTCGGACTGTATCGCAGCAGCTAGCATCAGTCGGTTCTAGCAGCTTATCGTATCGCCTTCATCCCGTCTAACTGCTTCGCGAACAGATTCACAAAGATGCTCATTACAGTTCGTTTGCGGATTTTGATGTTGGTGGTCACTGACATCCCCGATTGCAGAATCACAGGCTTGCCATTCACGTTTAAAGTTTGAGCATCGAGGCGAATTTTGGCTGGAAAGCTGTAATAAGGACGAATTTCGTCGGGCGGCAGGGCATCAGAACCAATCCAAATCAACTTGCCCTTGATATCTCCAAACTCGTTAAACGGAAACGAGTCAATCCGGACATCAACATCCATATCTTCGCGAATAAAGCCGATATCGCGGTTGGTAATGTAGACCTTAGCAACCAAATTATCAGCCGGGACGATCTTCATCACGGGTTCGCTGGGGTTGGCGACAAAACCAGGCCCACCCGCTTTCATATCAAAAATAATCCCAGATGAGGGAGCTTTTACCTCTTGATATTTCAGGGTTAGTTGCGCTTGGCTGAGCTGGCTGTTAATTTCATCAATCCGTTTTTCGTTTTCAACAACGGCTTTGGTCAACTGACTGTCAATTTCGGCAATTCGCTTCTCGTTTTCCGACATCTGAGTTAAGACATCTTTTTGAGAAAGAGAAACCGTATTTTGCAGTTGTTCTTGAGCTTGGGCGATCGCAAACCGTAAGCGCTGGTTTTCTTGTGTTAAACGTTCCACCTCGGCTTGCCCAGTCCTGACTTCCTGCTCTTGCTTCAGGTACTGAATCCGCGCAATGCCACCTTGTTCGTAGAGAGGGCGGATATCATCCAGAATGCGAGTGTTGACAGCCAAGCTATCCTTCGCATTGGCTAGGGCTACCTGATTTTGGCTAGATTGTTGCTCTAGCTGGCGAATTTCAAACTGAGCGGCAGCTGCACGAGAATTTGCTTCCGAGCGGCTCGACTGTAAGCGGGCAATTTGATCAGCACTGAAATTACCCCCTCTGGTTGACCCACTCAGTTGAGCGCGATACAGTTCATTCTCAGCCAAAAGCGTCGCACGGCTCTTGGTTAAAGACGCAATTTCTCCGGGGAGTTTGAGAGCGATCGCTTCTTGCAGTGCCGCGTCGGGTGAAGTAACTCCACTCAATTGCGCTCGATAAAATTGGTTTTCCTGCATCAAAGCCGTGCGGATATTTGTCAAAGATTTTTCTTGGGCTTGAGCGGCTGTAGGGTCAAAAGCAAGCAGCGCTTCCCCTTGCTCAACGCGATCGCCTTCTTTGACATAGACCTCTTTCACCACGCCTGCGACGGGAGCCTGGACTTCTTTCACAGCTCCTTGCGGCTCTAATTTGCCTTGAGCAGGTATTGCTTCTTCAATCTTGGCGACACAGGCCCAAATAATTGAAGCCGTGGTTACAACAGCAATACTCCACACGATCGCCCGTGACCAAAAAGCGGGTTGCTGCAAAATGACAGGCTGATCAAATTTAGGCTGGTTGGCTGGAGCAGCGCCATTGCCGTTACCGTTACCATTGCCATTACCGTTCTGTGAAGCAGGCGAGAACGAGTAATTTAAGTTAGACCCATTCTGATGGTTGATCGTCATAAACCTAGCGGGTACGAGGATAAAGCAAGTAGCAGAGAGTAATAATTGAGGGCTGAGGTCAAATCAAACCCTACATTTCAGATTCTTGTTGCTGATAGAGACAGTAGTAACGTCCTTTGAGAGCCATGAGTTCTTCATGCTTGCCCTGCTCGACAATTGCACCTTTGTCCATCATCAAAATGATGTTGGCATTCTTAATGGTGCTGAGGCGGTGCGTAATAAAGAAAACGGTGCGACCTCGGAAGGCTTCTGCTAAGTTCAAGCTCACTTGACGCTCAGTATCGTAGTCGAGAGCGCTGGTAGCTTCATCCAAGATTAAGAGGCGAGGATTTTGCAACACAGTGCGAGCGATCGCAATCCGTTGTCGTTGCCCCCCTGATAGCGCTGCTCCCCTCTCACCGACACGGGTATTGTAGCCATTGGGCAAACTCATAATAAAATCATGGGCAGCAGCCACTTTAGCCGCCTCAATAATTTCTTCTGAGGTCGCGTCAGGTTGAGTCAGAGCAATATTTTCTTGCACGGTGCCATCAAACAAGAGCGTGTCTTGCGGCACAATCCCAACTTGCCGACGTAGAGAATACAACTCCACCTTGCCAATATCGTAGTTGTCGATCAAAATTCGGCCCGAATCAGGTTCGTAGAGACGGGGTAACAGTTTCATCAAGGTACTCTTACCCGAACCACTCTGACCGACAATGCCGACAAACACACCCGCCGGAAACTCTACACTCACGTGGTTGAGCTGGGGCGCACCGTTTTTGGTGAAGCTGAAGACGACATCATCATATTGCACCGCACCTCGAATCGCTGGCATGGGGATGTTGAGGCGATCGAGTTCGTCTGCTTCTTGCGGGGTGTCAAGAATATCGCTGAGACGCTCCATCGACAAAGCGGTTTCTTGGAAGTTTTGCCACAACTGAGTCAACCGCAGCAGGGGTGTTGTCACATATCCCGAAATAATCCGGAAGGCAAATAATTGGCCTAGCGTCAGTTGCCCATCAATGACTAGATAAGCACCCACCCACAGCACCAACAGCCCTGACATCTTGTTGAGCAAATTACTGGTAGCGCCAGCCGCCGTTGAAGTCAGCACGGTTTGGAAACCAGCACTCACATAACGGGCATAGCGTTCTTGCCATTGCCAACGCGATCGCAGCTCAATATTTTGCGCTTTGACGGTTTGGATGCCTGACATTACCTCCACCAGATACGACTGGGTTTCGGCATTGCGCTCTGCTTTATTCCGCAGTTGTCGTCGCACAATCGGAGACACCACCGCTGTCAGGATGGCAAACAACGGAATTGTCGCCAGTGCCACCAGCGCTAGCAGCCAACTGTAGATAAACATCACCACGATGTAGATCACCGAGAAGACCGCATCGAGCACCACGGTCAAAGCAGTCCCCGTTAGGAATTGGCGAATATTCTCTAGCTCGTTAATGCGGCTGGCTAGCTCACCTACGGGGCGACGCTCAAAGTATTTCAGAGGCAGGCGCAGCAGGTGATCGATGATTTCTGACCCCAACCCCATGTCAATCCGGTTGGTGGTATCGACAAAGAGATAGGTACGCAAGCTCATCAGCAGCGACTCAAACACTGCCATCAAAATTAAGAAAATGCCCAGCACGTTCAAGGTGTCTAAGCTGTTTTGCACCAACACCCGGTCAATGATGATTTGCAGCATCAAGGGGTTGGCTAAGCTAAACAGTTGCACGAAGAAAGAAGCAACCAGCACTTCAATTAAGACTTTGCGGTAGCGCACCAACGACGGCAAAAACCAGCTCAGACCAAATTTTTGCTTGGGGGTCTGCTTGGTGGGTTTCACCAGCAACACTTGCCCTTCTTGGCCCCAAGTTTCAGCAAAATCGGCAGGTTTAAAGCGGCGTAACCCCTGTTCAGGAATGGCAACAACGATCGCTTTGTCGCTCATTTCGTAGAGCACGGCACAACTGTCTTGCCAACGAATCAAAGCCGGAGCAGGTAGGCGACTGACGGTAGCGGCTGGAACCGAAACTAATTGGGCATTCAACCCCATCAATTCTGAAACCGCTCCGCACAATTGCAGTGAAACAGCCCCGGTAGATTCTGCTTGAGACTTGAGCACCCGTTGAATTACATCGCGCCGAAAGGGTAACCCTAAGTGCTGGCTCAGCATTTGGAAACAAGCCACGGCTGAGTTAATTGGCCCCCGTGCCCGAACAACCGGATATTTAACTTTGGCCTTACCCAATTGCTGCTGCGTTGATCCGAATTCACCCGGAACGCGATCGGGGGCGTAAGGGATCTCTGGCTCAGCACCCTCTAACCCATCGGCTGACTCTAAGGGCAGGACTTCCGGAATAACCGAAGCGATCGCTAACTCAGAGCCGTTTGCAGTTTAGGCAAAATATACAAAAGCACTGGCGGGGGACCCCAAAAGAACAGCTGCCTTATGCCCAGCAACCACCAACGGGCCCCCCCCAATAAGGTTAATTAGGCTGCCAACCGGATGATTTGCTAATGTGCCCCCCCCACTCACCAACCACACCAAACTCGGATCAAGTTGGTTTGTCGCCGTTCTGCCTTTGGGTAAATTCATGACCACCGCTTCTGGGGTCACGTCGAGCACTAACTCTTTGAGATTGGTGACTCGATTAATGGGCTGGCGCTCTAGCTCGGCTCCTAGTAAGTCAAAGGTTTCAATGACAGAGCAACGCTTGCGAAAGACTGCTGCAAACTCAGGTTCTTGCTCTAATAACTCCTCAAAGTCAGTGGCGGGCAAGGTAATGCAAATGACTTCCGTTGAGGCGATCGCTGTCTCACAGGGTACATCCCGCACCAACCCAGCCCAACCAACCATGTCTCCTGGCTCTAGTCGTTGCAGCGTAACTGGCATTTTTGTACGCAGGTCGTAGCCCAAATATCGCACTTGACCTTCATATAAGATCGAAATTTGGACTGGCATTTTTTCTCGTGCCGCGATCGCTTGCCCCATCCGATAGCGGAGCAACTGAAAGCGGGGCAGTAATCGAGCAATAGTCGGGGCAGAGAGCTGACTAAAGCCCAAAACACCAGCTAAAAATTCTTGAATTGTGGTTGTGGTATAAGTCATCAGGAAGCGGGGGTTGCAACAGCACTCGCAGAATTTACAGCATTAACTCGGTTGAGTTGTTCTTGCAGCCAATTATTAAACAGCTCATTCAACAATCTCTGGCGCATTGGCTCATCCATTTGGGCAGGAATAAAGCGCTCTAGACGGATGATCACCAACCATTCTCCTAGGGCAGTCGGGGGCCATAACTGACCAGGCTGGCTCATTGCTAACATCTGAGCCAATTGTGGGTTGGGTGTGCTCAACTCGACAGGGCCAATTAAGCCACCCGTCTGAGCTTCTGGCCCTTGAGAATATTCACGAGCCAGCTCTGCAAACGACTGCTCGCCTTCTTGAATCCGAAAATACAGTTCTTGAGCAATGCCCACATCTTGGGTACGGATTAAGGAGTAGATCACCTTATCCATTTGCCCTTTGCGCTGTAAAAAGTAAGATTCCAGCTTTAACCCCCAAGTCGCCTGCTTAAATTTTTCAATTCTTAAAGCACGTTCGGTTCTACTTTCAAACTCTGCGGGTGTGAGCTGCCGCTGCATCAACCAAGCCTGCCGAGCCTCAGGAGTGGCTAATTGGTTTTGCTCATAAACCTGCTGGCAAGCCTGGGCAACTTCTTCTGGAGTGCAGGTATAGGAAGCAATGACATCATCCAGAATGAGTTCCCGTAAAAGCTGCGGCAGAAGTTGGTAACGAGCCAGCAGAGGGATTATGTCTTCAGCTGTAATGGCACGATCACCGACTTGCAGAACTACGGTCATATTTTTATTATGTTGAAGTTTTGAGATTGGGCTGTAATTTTAGAATTTTTAAGGAAATGGACAACGACTTAAACCATAGATTTTTCCATAAATAACCTTTTCACCTCTAAAGATACCCAGAGGGTTTGCAATTGCTAACGGACAGCACTAGGGGATAGATGCTATTTCTGGCATTTTATTCAGCCATTCCCATACTAACTACGTGATTGTACGGTGAAAGACTATAAAATTATTAACCCAAGAATAATCTTGATTCTATCTTTACTGAAATTTAATGGTGGTGGTTGAGACAAAGCTGGAGCGCGATCGCCAAGCGCAGAACTATCTATCTTAAAGCTGTTAATCCTTAACTGTTAAGTCTGAGGCTGAATCTTTCTACAACATTGGCACCCTTAGGACTAACCCGTATTACTTAAATCGACATGTTTTCTCAATTAC